>JAURLW010000051.1 GCA_030831005.1 Bacteroidota bacterium | reverse complement strand
TTTTTAGGTCCGAAAGGCATGAAAACTGCCGCTAAATTAAATATGACACCAGAAAAAGTAGCGGAGATTGCAGTTAAAAGCATGTTTGCAAAAAAATCAAATGTTATTTTAGGATTCGTAAACAAATTAGGCGCCTTTTTAGCTTGGTTATTACCTAATCATTTGGTAGAAAGAAGTGCGATGAGTATTTACCAATAATTAACAATTATATTTTTAAACGATTGCCGTCTTAATGCTGTCTAACTTAAAAATAATTTTATGAAATCTGCTCTATTTTTACTTTTCATCAGCCTCAGTGCTTTTTTCTTAAGCTCTTGTGTAACGATTGCACCTCCAATGCGACCTGCCAAACATTTTAATTTACGACCTTCATATCGACCAACCTATAGATATGGAGTACCATTTAGACCGCATTTTCATTCTCGTGGTTGCCGTAGAAGATAATTAAAAGGAATCCTTTCATCGCAAGTATATTTTATATATTTGCGCATGTTTACAACCGATCTTACAGGAAAATATGCCTTGATTGCAGGAAGCACCCAAGGTATTGGATTAGCTACAGCTCAAGCCCTAGCTGATCTAGGAGCCACATGCATACTTATGGCACGTAACGAAACCGCTTTACATGCTGTATTGCCAAGTCTATCCAATAATCAGCAACAACAACATCGTATAGTGGTAGCTGATTTTCAATTTCCTGAACAAGTACAAACTGCTATTGTTACTACTTTACAGCAATCACCTATTCATATTTTAGTCAACAATAGTGGTGGCCCCGCTGCAGGTCCTATTGTAGATGCCACAACTGATGCCTTTATAGCTACTTTTCAGCAGCATTTAATTGCTAATCACATCCTCACTACAGCTGTTTTAGAAAGCATGAAAGCAGCGCATTATGGTAGAATTATTAATATTATTTCCACATCTGTAAAAGTGCCTTTAAAAGGATTGGGCGTTAGTAATACCATTCGTGGTGCCGTTGCTTCATGGGCAAAAACAATGTCGATAGAAGTAGCGCCTTTTGGCATTACGGTAAACAATGTATTGCCTGGAGCTACGGCTACTGGCCGATTACAAGCGATTATAGAAAACAAGTCAAACAAGCTACAAACCAGCAAAGAAGCAGTAAGCGAAGAAATGCTTGCAGAAATTCCCGCAAAGCGATTTGGAACACCTGAAGAAATTGCTAATGTGGTAGCTTTCTTAGCGAGTCCAGCAGCTTCTTATGTGAATGGTACGAGTATACCTGTAGACGGTGGAAGAACTGGCGCTATTTAATCTAAAAAATGACAGAAAAATGACCGAGAAAAAGTGATATTTGTCATGAATGCGCTGAAACCCTTACTGGCATTGACAATTTTTTTTTCAAAACCCCTTTCACTTTTAACGTTTCTGTTGTAAATTTGCCATGATTTTGACAAAACTTTGACAAAAAGAAAACATTAAATTATCAATTTTTTTCTGTGCTAGAACTACATATGCTTCGATTTAAAAAAATAGTATTTCAGTCAATTGCCTTAGTTGCAATCGTGCTATTCAGCAATTTTTCTTCTTCCGCTCAAGATGGTAAAGCTATCTTTCAAGCTAATTGCGCAAGTTGCCACAATCCTCTAAAAGACGCTACTGGTCCTGCTTTACAAGGCGTAGACAAGCGTGTGCCTTCAAAAGAGTGGTTGTATAATTGGATTCACAATTCTGCAAAAGTGATTAGCAGTGGTGACAAGTATGCCAATGATTTATACAACAAATGGAACAAAACAGCAATGACTGCATTCCCTCAATTGTCTAATGCAGAAATTGATGCAGTTATTAAATATGTAAATGATTACAAAGCTCCATCTGCAACTCCTGCTGCAGGCGCTGCAACACAAAATGCACCTGAAGAGGATAATAGCAATATGTACATCTTAGTTACACTTGCTTTATTAGTATTAATGGTGATACTTTGGAAAGTAAATAGCGGCTTGAAACGCGTTGCTAATGAAAAACAAGGTTTGCCAAACGTAAAAGAGATTCCTTTTTATAGAAATAAATTATTTGTAGCTATTGCAATTATTTTAGCTTTTATTTTAGCTGGTTATTGGATTGCTAATGGATCTATTGAAATGGGTCGTCAACAAAACTATAAACCCGAGCAACCAATTTATTATTCTCACAAAGTACATGCGGGAATCAATCAAATCAACTGTTTGTATTGCCATGCTGGTGCAGAGAAAAGTAAACACGCTATGGTGCCTTCTACAAATGTATGTATGAATTGCCACAAGCAAATCAACGAATATACTGGTGAAGCAGAGCATCCTTTATACAATGAGGAAGGAGAGAAAATTAATGGTACTGAGCAAATACAGTTGTTATACAAATATGCAGGATGGGATCCCGCTAAAAAAGATTATATCCGTGATGAAAAAGGTGTAATTCAAGCGACTCCTATCAAATGGACAAAAATCCACAATTTACCAGATCACGTTTACTTCAATCACGCACAACACGTAGCGGTTGGTAAAGTACCATGTCAACAATGTCATGGACCTATTCAAGAAATGGATGAAGTATATCAATTCTCTCCATTGTCAATGGGATGGTGTATTAACTGTCACCGTCAAACTAAAGTGCAGTTTGAAAACAATAACTACTACAGCATTTTTGAAAAATACCATCAAGAATTAAAAGACAAGAAAAGAGATGGTGTTACAGTAGAAGAAATAGGTGGTTTAGAATGTCAACGCTGCCACTACTAAAATAATATAAAAAAACTTGTAATTCATCTGCTTAATCAGCAAAGTAATTAATCAACAACTATGAGTCAAAAACAATATTGGAAGGGTTTAGAAGAACAACAAGGTACGGAAGCGCACAAAGTTGCGGCAAGTAATGAGTTTAGCGAACCATTGCCGTTTGATATGAGCGAAGGCTTATTAGAAGCTCAAACTCCTCGTCGTGATTTTCTTAAATATTTAGGTTTTAGCACTGCAGCTGCTATGTTAGCGGCAAGTTGCGAAATGCCAGTACGCAAAGTAATCCCGTATGCTATCAAACCAGAAGATATTATTCCAGGTGTACCTAATTATTACGCGTCTACTTTCGTAGATGGTGGTGATTATTGTGCAGTAGTCGTAAAAACAAGAGATGGTCGTCCTATCAAAATTGAAGGAAACGATAAATCATCGATCAATAAAGGTGCGAGCTCTGCAAGAGTGCAAGCGTCAGTATTAAATTTATATGATACCGCTCGTTTACGCGGTCCTTTAGCGGATGGTAAAGAAGCTACTTTCGAAGCTATCGACAGAAGCATTACTGCGGGTTTAGCTAGTTCTAAAAAAACAGTTTTATTAACCAGCACTGTATTAAGTCCTACTTCAAAAAATGCAATTCAACAGTTTTTAGCAAAATATCCAAATGCTCAATGGTTAACTTATGATGCTATTTCTTATAGCGGCATGTTGTTGGCTAATGAAGCTAGTTATGGTAAAAGAACATTACCTGCTTACCATTTTGAAAATGCAAAAACAATTGTGAGTTTAGGTGCTGATTTCTTAGGCACTTGGTTATCTCCAACAGAATTTGCAAAACAATATGCTCAAGGAAGACGCGTATCTGCTAAAAACTTGGAAATGTCTAAACATTACCATGTTGAAGCAAATCATACCATTACCGGTGCAGCAGCAGATGAGCGTGCAACTTGCAAGCCTTCTCAAATAGGTGCTGTAGCAGTTGCCTTATACAACGCTATACAAACGGGCGCTACTCCAAATTTAGGTACAGAGAAATTAAATACGCTTGTAAAAAATGCAGCGGCTGATTTGAAAAAAGGCAATGGATTAGTAGTGGCTGGTTCTAATGATGTAGCTGTTCAAACCGTTGTAAATGCTATCAATAGTGCAGTTGGTGCTAATGGCACTACAGTAAACTGGGCTGTAACAAGTAATTATAAACAAGGTATCGATGCTGATTTTGTAGGATTAGTGCAAGCTATGAATGCAGGTCAAGTAGATACATTGATTTTGCAAAATGTAAATCCTGTTTACGAATCTGCAATAGGCGATCAATTCGAAGCTGGATTAAGTAAAGTAGCAAACACGATTACGTTTGCTTCACATTTAGACGAAACGGCTCAAAAATGTAAATATATTATCCCTGATCATCATTATTTAGAGTCTTGGGGTGATGCAGAACCAAAATCTGGTTTTTATAGTTTAATGCAACCAGGTATTGCTCCTATTCACAAAACAAGAGCCTATCAAGATAGTTTATTGACTTGGGCTGGTGCAACTGAAACTTATTTCAACCAATGGGAAGCGTATTGGAAAAACCAATTAGGTGGTCAAACAAATTTTGATCTTGCTTTACAAGACGGTGTAATTGAGCCAGAACAAGAAACAATGGGTGGTGCATCTTTCAGTGGTAATCTTGCTGCTGCTATGCAACAAATCAGCGCTACAAAATCTGCTAAAACAGAAGTAGTAGTGTATGAAAAAATTTCAATGGGTAAAGGTGGTGCATGGAGTAATAATCCATGGTTACAAGAAATGCCAGATCCAATTTCTAAAGCAACTTGGGACAACTACGCATGTGTTTCTCCTAAAAAAGCAAAAGAATTACAAGCTGAATTAACAAGTATTACTGAAGTAGTAGCTGCTAAAACAGTTATAAAAATAAAAATCAAAGGATTTGAAGTAGCCTTACCATTGGTAGTAATACCTGGTATGCACAACGATGTGATTGCTGTTGCATTAGGGTATGGTAGAAGTGAAAAAATTGGTCGCGCAGCTGCAAACACAGGTAAGCGCGTAGCGCCATTGATGCAATATAATGGCTCTACTTTTGTAGCTTATAATGGTGTTGAAATTGAGCGTACTAATGAAACTTATGAAATTGCTCAAACGCAAACACATATCAGTTACGAAGGACGTCCAATTCTTCATGAATATACCCTTGAAGAATTCAAGAAAAATCCGAACGAATTAATTGAAGAGCGTGCAAAAGAAATCGGTCATTTTGCTTCTGCAACTCCATGGGAACAACATGAAGGTGCTGAAAAAGAAGCTATTGATGCTAATAAACTTACAGAAGATTTCCGCGTAAATGGTACTTTGTATCCTAACTATGAGCATTTAGGTGTTCATTGGGGTATGTCGATCGACTTAAATAGTTGTATCGGTTGTGGTGCTTGTATCGTAGGTTGTCAAGCTGAAAATAATATTTCAGTAGTTGGTAAACATCACGTATTGAAATCTCAAGAAATGCATTGGATTCGTATTGATCGTTATTTCAGTGGTATGCCAGATGATGCGGATAGCATCCAAACGGTATTCCAACCCATGATGTGTCAGCATTGCGATAATGCACCTTGTGAGAATGTTTGTCCAGTAAATGCAACAAGTCATAGCAGTGAAGGTTTAAATCAAATGACGTATAACCGTTGTATTGGTACTAAATATTGTGCAAATAACTGTCCGTATAAAGTTCGTCACTTCAACTGGATGGATTGGAATGGAGCAGATGCTTTTGCAGATAACTTATACGAAGATGGCAGAAGAGATGACATGAACGATGAATTGACAAGAATGGTATTAAATCCAGATGTTACAGTTCGTAGTCGTGGTGTTATGGAGAAATGTTCTTTCTGCGTTCAACGTTTACAAGAAGCTAAACTTACCGCTAAGAAAGCTGGTCGTCCATTAAAAGATGGTGAAGCTAGAACAGCGTGTCAACAAGCATGTCCTACAGATGCAATCATCTTCGGAAATGTAAATGATAAAGAAAGTGCTATTCATAAAATACGTCATGAGCAACAAAAAGAGCGTATGTTCTATGTGTTAGAGCAAATACACACTTTGCCAAATGTAAACTACTTAAGCAAAATCAGAAATGCAGAAGAAGTTGTGGCTGGCAATGAAGCGAAAGACGGTTTAATGAATGACCATATTTAATAAATAAAAGATAGGACTACTATCCATTACTAATAATTTCAGAATTTTTAAAGTGCTATGCATTTAAAGTACGAATCATCAACAAGAGAACCACTCGTAGAAGGTAATAAGACTTACCATCAGGTAACGGAAGATATCTGTAAACCTATTGAGCAAAAACCAAGCCGTTTATGGTATATTGGTTTCTTCTTTTCCATTTCCTTATTATTATTCGGAGTATTTTCTGTATTCTGGGAAGTGTATTGGGGTATAGGTGTTTGGGGAATTAATAGAACCATTGGATGGGGTTGGGATATTACCAATTTCGTTTGGTGGGTTGGTATTGGTCATGCTGGTACGCTAATCTCAGCGATCTTATTATTATTCCGTCAAGGATGGAGAACGGGTGTAAACCGTGCTGCAGAGGCAATGACCATTTTTGCCGTAATGTGCGCTGGTCAGTTTCCAATTTTCCACATGGGTCGTGTTTGGGATGCCTTTTATGTATTACCTTATCCTAACTCTCGTGGTCCATTATGGCCTAACTTTAACTCAGCATTATTGTGGGACGTATTCGCGATCTCTACTTATTTCACGGTTTCCTTATTATTCTGGTATTCTGGTTTAGTTCCTGACTTTGCTACCATTCGTGATCGTGCTAAAACTAATTTGCGCAAACGCTTATATGGTTTAGCTTCTTTCGGATGGACAGGTACCGCTAAAAACTGGCAACGTCATGAGGCTTTATCTTTAGTATTAGCGGGTTTATCTACTCCACTAGTATTATCAGTACATACTATCGTATCGTTTGACTTTGCTACATCGGTAATTCCTGGTTGGCATACTACAATCTTCCCTCCCTATTTCGTTGCGGGTGCGATCTTCTCTGGTTTTGCAATGGTACAAACTTTATTGATTATGGTGCGTAAAATCTTCAAATTAGAAGAGTATATCACCTTAGCTCATATTGAGCGTATGAATAAAGTTATTGTACTTACCGGTTCTATTGTAGGGGTAGCGTATTTAACGGAGTTATTTATGGCTTGGTATTCTGGTGTTGAATACGAACAAGCAGCATTCCAATGGCGTATTTTAGGTCCATATTGGTGGAGCTATTGGGCAATGATGTCTTGCAACGTAATCTCTCCTCAGTTCTTTTGGTTCAAAAAATTACGTAGAAATGTACCGTTTACCTTTATTATGTCCATCGTAGTAAACATTGGTATGTGGTTTGAACGTTTCGTAATTATTGTAACTTCTTTATACAGAGATTATATTCCTGGTAGCTGGAGTTATTATAGCCCAACATGGCCAGAGGTAGGTTTCTACTTAGGAACATTTGGCTTATTCTTTACTTGCTTCTTCTTGTTTGCTAAATATTTCCCAGTAATTGCTATTGCAGAAATCAAATTTATTTTGAAAACTTCTGGAAATAATTACAAAGAGCAAATGGCTCCAATTGAAGAGAAAAGTGTAGAAGAGTTTGCGCATGAAATGGAACATGCACATTAATTAAAAACGTATTATTCATCAACATTTGAATATTTAATATTATGGCAATAAAAAAGTTTGCGGTTGCTTGTTACGATGATGAAGCAGTATTATTTCCTGCTATCGACAAAGTGCGCAATAGTGGTTATAAATTACACGATGTGTATACTCCTTTTCCAGTGCATGGTTTAGATCACGCAATGGGTTTGAAAGAAACTGATTTACATATCGCTGGTTTTATATATGGTATTACCGGTACCTCTACCGCAGTAGGATTTATGAGTTGGATCTTTACAAAAGATTGGCCAATTAATTTTGGCGGTAAACCCCATTTCTCATTACCTGCATTTATTCCGATCACTTTTGAGTTGACCGTATTATTTGCAGCTGTAGGTATGGTTTTGACATTTTGTTATTTAAACCAAATCATGCCAGGTGTTAAAAAGCATGTGTTTCACCCTCGTCAAACCGATGATACATTTGTTGTGGCTATCGAATTAAGTGAGCATACTTCAGAAGCAGAAGTGCTTGCATTTTTAAAGAGCACTGGAGCAAACGAAACCAATGTTCAAGTAGCAGAATCTGAGTGGTGGTATGGCCGATTTGATAAAAAAGAGGCATACGAATTAAGCTAAATTATTTAAAAAAGAATTTGAATTATATCATTTTATGAATAAGAGCAAAAGCATAGTAGTTGCGAGTCTTCTAATAGGGTTAACCATAACAGCCTGCAATAGCGGATA
>JAURLW010000050.1 GCA_030831005.1 Bacteroidota bacterium | reverse complement strand
ATTAAACACATTGACTCTTTCTTTTTTGATATGAAAATTATAGGAATTAACGCATACCATGCCGATGCATCGGCCGCTTTACTCATCGATGGTCAATTAATAGTGGCTACTGAAGAAGAGCGCTTTACCAGAACTAAACATTGGGCTGGTTTTCCGGTGCAAGCCATTGCTTTTTGTTTGAAAGAAGCACAATTGAATTTAGCTGATATCGATTATATCGCTATTGGTAGAGATCCCAAAGCAAAATTATTTAAGAAGTTACGCTTCACCTTATCATCGCCTATACATGCTTTTCGTTATGCATTAACCCGTTTAAAAAATGCAAAACAAGTAAGCAGCATTGAAGAGATCTTGATGCAAGTAGATACTTCGTGTACGCTTGAAGGTTTAAAAAATAAAATTGTACAAGTAGAACATCATCGTGCACATTTAGCTTCTGCTTTTTATCCTTCGCCTTATGAGCAAGCAGCTGTATTGTCTATTGATGGAGCTGGTGATTTTACTACCACGATGTTGGGTATAGCAAAAGGTACATCTTTAGAGGTATTAGAAAGCATTGACTTTCCACATTCTTTAGGTGTTTTTTATACGGCCATGACACAATTATTAGGCTTTCCTTATTATGGCGATGAGTATAAAATTATGGGTCTTGCTCCTTATGGCAATCCTATTTATGTAGATGCTTTGCGTGATGTTATTCAGATTATTCCTGATGGTTTATTTAAATTAAACCTATCTTATTTTCAATCGCCTCATAAAGGCTATGTATATTATTCGGAAGATCATTTGCCCTTAGTGTATTCCTTGTTTAATGAGAAAATGGAAGCACGCTTTGGTATGCTTCGTAAAAAAGAAGAAGCCTTAACGCAATATCATAAAGACCTAGCCGCATCGGTGCAGCGCTTTACTGAAGAAGTGATTTTTCATGTATTAAATTATTTGCATAAAAAAACGGGTTTAGAAAAAGTATGTATTGCTGGTGGTGTGGCTCAGAACAGTGTGGCTAATGGTAAAATCACCCGTCATACGCCATTTAAAGAAGTTTATATTCCAAGTGCTGGTCACGATGCGGGCATTAGTATGGGTGCAGCGTATTGGGTACATCATCAACAAGCTGCGCAACAACGTTCTGCTGCAGTTTTTAATGCGTGTACAGGTTCGCAGTATAGTAATGAAGAAATTATCGCTGTTTGTAAAGAATTAAATTTAGACTACAAGCAAGTTGATGAAGCTAGACTGTTTGATTATATAGCTACACGATTAACAGAAGGTAAAGTAGTGGGTTGGTTTAATGGTCGTGCCGAGTTTGGTCCACGTGCATTAGGTGGTCGATCTATATTAGCCGATCCAAGAAGAGAAGATGCTAAAGAATTATTGAATTTGAAAATTAAACGTAGAGAGAGTTTCAGACCCTTTGCGCCATCTATTTTAAAAGAGCAGGTTAAGGATTGGTTTGAATTAGATGAACCGGTGCCATTTATGGAAAAAGTATTTCCGATAAGAAAAGATAAACAAGCGCAGATACCAGCAGTTACCCATGCCGATGGATCGGGACGTTTACAAACGGTAGATAAAGAAGTGAGTGAACGTTATTATAAATTAATAGCTGCTTTTTATCAACAAACCCAAGTGCCGATTTTATTAAATACTTCGTTTAACGAAAACGAGCCCATTGTAAATGCACCTGAAGAAGCTATTCGTTGTTATTTAAGAACAGATATGGATATGCTAGTGATGCAAAATATTATTTTAGAACGAAATTAGAAGATGTTAGTTTCCATAATCACCGCTACCTATAATAGTGCGGCTACTTTGCAGGATTGTTTGCAAAGTGTAGCTAATCAGACGCATCCTTCTATAGAGCATCTGATTATTGATGGTGCTTCAAAAGATGAAACGGTAGCAGTAGCTAAAGCTTTTCCGCATATTAGTACAATTGTATCAGAACGAGATGGTGGTATTTACGATGCAATGAATAAAGGGATAGCATTAGCAAAAGGTGAAATTATTGGCATACTGAATTCGGATGATTTTTATGTAGATGAACATGTTATTGCTGATGTAATCAATTTGTTTCAATCAAGTGCATGTGATATCGTTTATGCCGATTTACAATATGTAGATCGAATAGATACGCAGAAAGTAGTACGAACTTGGAAATCGGGACTGATGCATGCGAAGAGTTTTTTATTCGGTTGGATGCCTCCGCATCCTACCTTGTTTGTAAGACGCAGTGTATATGAGCGTTTTGGTAACTTTAATCTCGACTTAAAAAGTGCAGCTGATTATGAATTCATGTTGCGCGTATTGTATAAAGAACAATGCACTGTAGCTTATTTACCCAAAACTATTGTAAAAATGCGCGATGGAGGACAAAGTAATCAATCCTTAAAGCATCGTATTTTTGCGAATAGAGAAGATAAGAAAGCTTGGTTGCTCAATGGCTTGCAACCTTATTTTTTCACTTTAGTGTTAAAGCCAGCTAGAAAATTATTTCAATTTATACCTTAATCCTATTGATATGAGTCAAAAAATAGCCTTAATTACAGGCATTACCGGACAAGATGGTGCTTATTTAGCCGAATTATTATTAAGTAAAAATTATAAAGTACATGGTGTCAAAAGACGTTCATCTTTATTTAATACCGAGCGCATTGATCATTTGTATCAAGATAAGCATGAGCATCATGTCAATTTTGTTTTGCATTATGGAGATTTAACTGATTCTACAAATTTGATTCGAATCATACAAGAAGTCCAGCCCGATGAAATTTATAATTTGGCCGCTATGAGTCATGTACAAGTAAGTTTTGAATTACCTGAGTATACGGCTAATGCTGATGGCATTGGCACCTTGCGTATTTTAGAAGCAGTGCGCATCTTAAACTTAACGAAGAAAACAAAAATATATCAAGCTTCTACTTCTGAACTTTATGGTTTGGTACAAGCTGTTCCACAATCAGAAACCACACCTTTCTATCCTCGCTCACCCTATGCAGTGGCAAAATTATATGCCTATTGGATAACAGTTAATTATAGAGAAGCATATGGCATGTTTGCGGCTAATGGCATATTATTCAACCATGAATCGCCTTTGCGAGGAGAGACCTTTGTAACAAGAAAAATCACCAGGGGAGTGGCTAAAATAGCGTTGAATTTACAGCATAAAATATACTTAGGTAATTTAGATGCACAGCGAGATTGGGGTCATGCTAAAGATTATGTGGAAGCTATGTATTTGATTTTGCAACAAGAAAAAGCAGAAGATTTTGTAATTGCAACAGGTATTACAACTAGCGTTAGAGAATTTGTAAGAATGGCCTTTTTAGAAGCAGGTATTGAAGTGGCCTTTACAGGAAAGGGTGCTGATGAAAAAGGCATAATAAGTGCTATCCATAATGACGCTTATACGCATTTAAAAATCGGTCAGGAAGTAATAGCGGTAGATGCCAATTATTATAGACCTACTGAAGTAGATCTCTTAATAGGAGATCCAAGCAAATCCAATCAAGTATTGGGATGGAAACCTAAGTATGATTTACCAGCTTTAGTAAAAGAAATGGTAGCAGCGGATTTGGCATTGTTTCAAAAAGAAAAAATGTTAGAAGAGGCAGGTTTTCAAATTAAAAAAGAATTAGAATAAGTACTATGCAACAGCATCAAAAAATATATGTAGCCGGACATAGAGGTATGGTGGGATCGGCATTAGTCCGCAAATTACAAGCTTTGGGATATACCAATATCGTTACGCGTAGTTCAGCGGAATTAGACTTACGCAATCAAGCAGCCGTGCAAAGCTTTTTTAAAGAAGAACAACCTGCTTTTGTTTTTATGGCAGCGGCTAAGGTTGGAGGTATACATGCTAACAATACCTTTCGTGCAGACTTTATTTATGATAATCTAATGATGGAGGCGAATGTGATTCATGCGGCTTATCAATATCAAGTAGAGAAATTATTATTCTTAGGCTCTTCTTGTATCTACCCAAAATTAGCACCGCAGCCGTTGAAAGAAGCGTATCTATTAGATGGTCAATTAGAAGCTACGAATGAACCCTATGCGATTGCAAAAATTGCGGGAATTAAATTATGCGAAGCTTATCGGGCACAATATGCCTGTAATTTTATTTCGGCTATGCCTACTAATTTGTATGGACCTAATGATAATTATGATTTGCAAAATGCCCATGTATTACCTGCTTTAATAAGAAAGTTTCATGAAGCTAAAATGCAACAAGCACCGGAAGTAGTATTATGGGGAACGGGTAAGCCAATGCGTGAATTTTTGCATGTTGATGATTTAGCTGCAGCTTGTTGTTTTTTGATGCAAGATTATAATGAAGCTGAATTTGTAAATATTGGCACAGGAGTTGATATTACGATTGCGGCTCTTGCTCAACTCATTAAAGAAATTGTAGGCTATGAAGGCAATATTGTCAATGATACTACAAAGCCTGATGGGACACCAAGAAAATTGATGGATGTTTCTAAAATGAAAGCCTTGGGTTGGTCGGCACAAATTGATTTAGAAAACGGCATTCGTAGTGTTTATGAAGCCTATAAAAGCACGCATTAAATGTTATCGATATTTAGAAAACAAACTACCCAGCCTTTTAATTGCACTACACTTTCCGTAGATATGCATGCCCATTGGTTGCCCGGTATTGATGATGGTGCAGCAGATATTGCACAGAGTATAGCCTTAATACACTCGTTGAAAGCTGCAGGATATAAAAAGCTTATTGCAACGCCTCATATTTATTGGGATTTATATCAAAATACACCTGCTCGTATTCAACAAGCATTAAACGAAGTTAAAAACGCTTTAGTTCAAGAAGGAATAGAGATGGATGTGCATGCAGCAGCAGAGTATATGTTAGATGAGCATTTTAATACACTCTTACAATCGGAGGAGCCTTTATTATGCATTCATAAAAATTGGGTTTTGGTAGAGTGTTCGTATGTCAGTGCACCATTAGATTTTAAAGAAAAGCTCTTTCAATTACAAATGAAAGGTTATCAACCGGTATTAGCTCATCCAGAGCGTTACCCATTTTGGTATCAACGCTTAGATTATTTTCAAGAATTATCGGATCAAGGTGTTTTATTACAGATGAATATCCTTTCTATCTTAGGATATTACGGTAAAGAGGTACAACGCGTAGCGGAGAAATTATTAAGCATGAAGATTATTGATTTATTAGGTACGGATATGCATCATGAGCGTCATGCACAAGCCTTAGTAGCATTAGGAATGAGTGCACAAGTGCAAAAATTATTAGATCAGAATAAGATCTTGAATACTACTTTGTAATTAGAATTTTTACGGAATGCTTAAGCTCTTGAGAAATCAAGGGCTTTTTTATTTTATTAACTAATTTCTTATTTCATTTGCAAAATACTAATCATTAAATTTATCCATAGCATTGTCTAATAATGAAGCTTCTATTTTTGCAT
>JAURLW010000049.1 GCA_030831005.1 Bacteroidota bacterium | reverse complement strand
TTACCTGCAATGAATCTAATTTTCAGTATTGGTTCTAGCCATTCGCCAAGAAAACACTTGTTTAATATCGGTTTCTTGTTTTCATTGATTGCCTTAATCATTCAGCCAGCCTTTTTGTTTTTTATATTAATGTACTTGTGTATAGCCTTCCTTCGTCCTATTTATTTAGTAGAGTGGATAGTGCTTTTGCTTGGTTTTCTGACCCCTATTTACTTTTTTACCACACTACTTTATTTGTTTGATTTTGCCAATTGGAACACCTTGATCAAAATTTTACAAATGGTACAATTAAATGAGCTTCATTTACCAATTGCAAACCTTATATATTTGGTTTTCTTCGTTGTCTTATTAATTACAGGAATTTATCTTTTGCAATCGCAATTAATCCTCCTGACGATTTACGTTAGACGCTGTTGGGCCATTATTTTCGGTATGTTGGTGTTTAGTTCAGTTGTGGCATTATTTATGCATCAAGATCAATCAGGTAATTGGTTGTTAGTAGTGCCAGCCTCCACTTTGATAATTTCCAACATTTTTACTTCTGAGAAACGAAAGCAATTTGTTACCTTTGCTTTTTATTTTGTGTTTACAGCACTTATAGTATTTAGATTTTTTTTATAATAAATTTTTGAATCATACGAATATGAAATTTGGAGTTATTGTTTTCCCCGGATCTAATTGCGATAGAGATATGTTGCATGCTTTAAATGACGATTTACAACAAGAAGTTGTCATGTTGTGGCATAAAGATTCTGACCTTAGTATGTTTACTACGGACGATTGCATTATTTTGCCAGGAGGTTTTTCTTATGGCGATTATTTAAGATGTGGTGCCTTGGCTAGATTTAGTCCTATGATGGAACAAGTCATAGCATTTGCTAATAGAGGTGGTAAGGTTTTTGGGGTATGTAATGGATTCCAAATTTTATGTGAATCAGGCTTATTACCAGGTGTTTTATTGCAAAATGATCACCAAAAATTTGTATGTAAAAATGTTTACATCAAAAATGAAGGTGGTGATAATAGAATAGCTCAACAAGTAGCACAAAAAACATTGAAAATTCCGGTAGCTCATGGTGAGGGAAGATATTTTGCAGATGAAGCTACTATTGCTTCTTTAGAGGCTAATAAGCAGGTTATTTTCAGATATTGCGATGAGCATGGTGCTGTTACTTCAGAAAGCAATCCAAATGGAGCGATTAATAATATTGCTGGTATTTGTAATGCTACTAAAAACGTATTTGGCATGATGCCGCATCCAGAACGAGCTTGCAGTGATGCACTCCATAATATCGACGGTAGAGCTATTTTGCAAGCATTGTCTAATTAATTTTTTATGAAATTTATCAAGCCTATATTAATTGTTCTCGCTTTTGTTTTTTCTGCAAATACCCTTTTTGCTCAAAATATGATTGCGGATCCAAGTACTTGGACCTTTGAAACTAAACATGTAAAGGACAACCATTATCAACTGATTTTTCATTTGAAATTGAAAGAAGGATGGCATATATGGTCTTTAAATCCAGGAGGTGATGGATTTCAAATTGTTCCTTCGTTTAAAATTAAAAAGAATGATGCTGTAATAAAGCTTGGTGCCTTCAAAGAAAAAGGTAACGCGATTACAGAATTGATGGATGGTGTAGATGGTAAGGTGACTTATTTTAAAAATAAAGTTGATTATATCGCAGAGTTAGAAGTTAATAACAATACCACTTTGTTGGGTACTTTTAAGTATCAAGTTTGTGATGATAAAATGTGTTTGCCTCCTGCAACTAAAAAATGTTCGTTTGAAATTAAAGACGCAAAACAACTGGCAGCTACTAACACTACACAAGATACTAATACTGCAGTCAAATCTGAAGCTAGTTATACGCCTTCAAGTAAGGATGTTGCTCAAGCTAGTCAAACCATAACCAGCACCAAAGAAGAATCAAAACCGATACCTTCTGATCAAAGAAGTAATCTTATGCTGATTATTGAGGGTATTTTAGGGGGTTTATTGTCAATTATTACACCATGTGTTTTTGCTATGTTGCCCATGACCGTAAGTTTTTTCCTTAAACGTTCAAAGGATAAAAAAACAGGCATTAAAGTAGCTCTTCAATATTCTTTTTCAATTGTTTTAATATTTACCTTATTAGGATTTTTATTAACCTTAGTAAATAATAAAAATATACTCTATGAGTTTTCTTCAGATTGGAGAACTAATCTCGTGTTCTTTGGTTTGTTTATGATTTTCGCCTTCTCATTTTTAGGCGCTTTCGAATTAAGCTTGCCTTCTAAGTGGAGTACTTTAACTGATAGTAAAGCCAATATGAATAGCTTTAGTGGTATTTTCTTTATGGCACTAACATTAGCTATTGTTTCATTTTCATGTACTGCTCCTTTTTTAGGAGGATTAATTTCTGAGATTTCAAAAGGTGCGCATATCGGTCCATTATTTGGTTTTATGGGTTACGGTATTGGCCTTGCTTTACCATTTACCTTATTTGCAATATTCCCTCAGTTATTAAATGCTTTAAATAAACAAGGTGGATGGTTGAATGCTGTAAAGGTTACTTTCGGTTTTATTGAATTAGCCTTAGCTTTTAAATTCTTGTCTAATGCTGATTTACAAAAGGGCTGGAGATTATTAGATAGAGAAATTTTTATAGCTATATGGGTAGTTATTGCTATTGTGTTGGCGCTTTACTTATTAGGTAAAATTCGTTTTTCGCACGATAGTGATTTACCTAAAAACACTTGGGATTTACCCTACCTAACGGTAACGAGAACCATGTTTGCTATAGCCTCTTTAGTCTTTGCCTTATATCTATTGCCGGGTATGTGGGGTGCTCCATTAAATGGAATGGGTGCTTTCGTTCCACCAATGGGTACACAAGATTTTGTATTAAATGCAGGTGGTTCAGCTGCTCCAGAAGAAAAGAAAGAAGCCCACATGTATGCAGATAAAATGAAATTGTATGAGCCAGAAGCCGTGCGTAAATTTGGATTAGATACATATTTCGATTATCAAGAAGCATTAGCAGCATCTAAAAAGTTGAACAAACCTTTAATGTTAGACTTTACAGGTATTACGTGTGTTAATTGTCGTAAGATGGAAACACAGGTATGGAGTAATGAAGCGGTTTTAAAAATGCTTAAAGAAGATTTTATTATTGTGTCTCTTTATTGCGATGCCACGCAAGTTGAAATTCCTAAAGAAGCACAGTTCGAATCTCAATTTTTAGGAGCCACAGTGGAAACACTAGGTCAATACAATTCTGATTTACAAGCAACAAAATACAATTCGAATACTCAGCCTATTTACTTTTTTGTTGATGGCAATGAACAATTATTAGCGAAAGAAGGCTATAGTTATAATCCTGATGTTGCTTTATTTATTAAGCATTTAAATGCAGTAAAAGCGGCATATAAGAACCTACACCCTTAAACTTAAAAGCTCCTTTTGGAGCTTTTACTATATCATTAATTATATTCTAGGATAAAAACCTAGCCCTTTTATGATAAAGACCATCAACCTAACGCTATCTCAAGAGATTTGCTCCAATCAAGAGGCATTGCATTTGGCAATTGCCCATCATCTCCAAATAAGTGCACAACAATTATCTGGCTTTAAATTGCTTCGCCGTTCATTAGATGCTCGTGGCAAGCTCATCAAATGGGCATTGCAAATTGAGGCATACATGGATCAAGCTATCGAAGAAACGGCTCCTTTTCTTCCCATTTGGAAAGATGTACACGATGCCTCTTCTGCTATTGTGGTAGGTGCTGGTCCGGCAGGCTTGTTTGCAGCTATCGAACTTATTACTAAGGGTATTAAGCCAATCATCATTGAACGCGGCAAGGAAGTGCGAGCTCGACGAAGAGATTTAGCTGCTATAAATAAATTAGGTGAAGTAAATGCTGAATCTAATTATTGCTTTGGAGAGGGTGGTGCAGGTACCTATAGCGACGGAAAACTATATACCAGAAGTACTAAGCGGGGAGATGTACGCACCGTTTTACAATACTTAGTTTATTTTGGCGCCGATCCTTCAATATTAATTGATGCACACCCACATATTGGCACTAATAAATTGCCTAAAATAATTTCTTCGATAAGAGAACAGTTGATTGCTTGTGGCGCAGAAGTGCGTTTCGAAACAAAATTGACCGATATATTTTGCAAAGAAAATGTGCTGAAAGAAATTGAACTCAATAATGAAGAACGTATACCTTGTTCATATCTTATTTTAGCTACGGGTCACTCTGCCCGAGATATATATACTTTACTTGATAAGAAAGGAATTGCTATTGAAAGTAAACCTTTTGCATTAGGTGTGCGTATAGAACATCCTCAATCGATAATAGATACGGTTCAATATAAATGTGATATCAAGCCAGAATGGTTACCTCCTGCAAGTTACTCACTTGTAACACAAGCCAGTGGTAAAGGCGCATTTTCGTTTTGTATGTGTCCTGGTGGAATTATTGCTCCAGCTGCTACAGCGCCAGGAGAAGTTGTCGTTAATGGATGGTCGCCTTCTAAAAGGAATAATCCGTATGCCAATTCGGGAACGGTAGTTACGGTTGATGAACAAGACTTTGCAAAATATGGGTATACGGGCCCCTTGGCAGGTATGTATTACCAACAAGCCATCGAACAAAAAGCCTTTGTAATGGGAGGTGGCTTACTCCAAGCGCCTGCTCAAAGAATGATTGATTTTGTTAATCAACAAGTATCTAATTCTTTACCTACTTGTTCTTACTTACCCGGTATTGTAAGTAGTTCATTACAAGAAACTTTACCCAAAGAAATTGCCACTGCATTGAAAATTGCATTAAAAGATTTTGGCAAAAAAATGAAAGGCTATTATACCAACGAAGCTGTTTTGGTGGCTACAGAATCGCGAACTAGTTCGCCAGTAAGAATTCCAAGAGATAAAACTACCTTAGAGCACATTCAAATAAAAGGCTTGTATCCTTGTGCTGAAGGGGCCGGATATGCTGGCGGTATTGTAAGTGCTGCAATAGATGGAATGAATTGTGCGCATCAAATTGCTTTGAAAATTACCTCCTAAGCTTGACGATTTTTCAGCTTTTTTTATAGCAAACTGCAGTAATAGCAGTTGTTTAATTCCTTTTAATACCTAATGGCAGGTATTTGTTTTTATGTATGTCAAATTAGCTACAAAAAATATTTGGTCTCTAATTTGATAGAGTTAGCATAACAATTAAAACTATTAATTATGAATTTAAACAATTTTACCATCAAAGCGCAAGAGCTCATTCAAGCAGCTCAGCAATTAGC
>JAURLW010000048.1 GCA_030831005.1 Bacteroidota bacterium | reverse complement strand
GTTCTATGCAAATCGGCTACCATGGAACCAATATAGCGTAAGGAATACGGCCTGTTTTCTTCTTTATTGGTCTCCATGCAATAGTCCATATAAGCTTTGATTCCCCCTTCGTATTTGGCGCTATTCCCTTGGTTGATAGAGTATATTTTTCCGTCTATTGGGCATTGTAAGTTGGGATGCGACAAACACCATTCTCCAATAGAAGGCTCTAAGGTAAAGCCATTCACACCTAATTTTGTAGCATATACCATCATGGTACTGCTACCATAAATTACATAACCTGAAGCCATTAGATTCTGGCCCGATTGCATAAAATCAGCTTCTACGCAAGGCTCTCCTAATTTACTCACACGTCTATAAATAGCAAAAATGGTGCCAATTGAAGCATTTACATCGATATTGGAAGAACCGTCTAAAGGATCAAACAATACCACATATTTAGAATTTTTTGAATACGGATCATCAAAAGCAATAAAATCATCATTTTCCTCAGAGGCCACCCCCGCACAATCGGTACTGCTCTTAAGTACATCAACTAAGATAGTATCGGCATAGATATCTAATTTCATTTGCTCTTCTCCTTGCACATTAGTAGCGCCATGCTTACCCAAAATATCTACCAAACCGGCTTTATTAACTTGTTTATTAATCATTTTACAAGCCAAGCCGATATCTCGCAGAATAGAAGACAATTCCCCTGTTGCCTGCTTAAATTTTCTTGTTTCTTGGATCGTAAATTCATCCAAGGTCATTAATTTTCTTTGCGGTTTCATGCTTATAAATACTGTTTAATAAATACCGATTAGATTACTTCCGCAATTATACAAAATATTTTGTGGAAGCTACTCATTTATTATATATTGAGCGTACCTTTGCGGCAACAAATAAGTCAACCCCTATTTGAATACATCCAATTAATAACTACTAAAAATTTGGGCTCATGGTACAATACTTCAAAAATATCAATCGTCAGACGCTTGAAATTGACCAACCGGATGCAGCCAATTGGATAAATGTTACCCCTCCTTTTCAACCTGATGAGATTGATAAATTATCATCTCAATTAAATATTCATAGAGATTTTTTAACGGATACCCTTGATATTGAAGAGCGTGCGCGTTATGAGTCGGACGATGACGTAAAACTAATCATCTTAAAAACACCGGTAGAAAATAAGTCGCTCAACGAAAGTGATGCGTATTATATTACCATTCCTATTTCTATTATCATTACCGATAAAAATCAAATTGTAACGGTAAATTCTTTTGAAAATGTAGCCATTCGCCGTTTTTTAAACTCCTTTGCAAAACGTCATCCTGAGCGCCCTAACATGATGGTACTCAAGATATTCGAAAAAGTGGTATTGGATTTCATGCAGGTATTGAAAGAAATCAATCAACGTAGAAACAATTTTGAGCAAAAATTATATGACTCTAACAGAAATGAAGAGTTGCTTTATTTAATGCGTATTCAAAAAAGTTTGGTATACGTTATTACAGCGCTTCGCTCCAATGAGTTGTTGTTAATGAAGATGGAACGTACCAACTTTTTAAACTGCGATGAAGATGAGCGTGAATTTTTAAGTGATTTGATTGTAGAGTTCTCTCAGGCATTGGAAATGGCTAATACGTATACTAACATTCTAAACTCAACTTTAGATGCCTTTGCTAGTATTATCAATAATAATATGAATATGGTAATGAAACGCTTGACCAGCATTACCATTCTCATATCTATACCTACTTTGATTGCCAGCGTTTATGGCATGAATGTAAAGCATTTACCTTATGCCGATAGTCCGTATAGTTTTTATGTACCGATAGCTATATCTATCTTAATATCAGTGATGGTAAGTTTATACTTTAATAAGAAAAAATGGTTCTAATACCATCTAAATAAAAAGCATGAAATTATTAGACGGCGCCTTCGTGGCAGCCCATTACAAAGAACAAATTAAAGAGGAAGTAAAAACCCTTGTATTAAAAGGCTATAAAAAACCTCATTTGGCCGCTATTTTAGTAGGCAACAATCCAGCTAGTGAAGCCTATGTGGGCGCTAAAGTACGCACCTGCGAAGAAATTGGATTTGCATCTACCTTACTTCGTCTAGACGCAAGTATTGATGAAGCTAGTTTATTAAAAGAAATCGCTGCGCTAAATGAAAATAAAGATGTAGACGGCATTTTAGTACAACTACCTTTACCTAAACACATACGAGAAGCAGCCATCATCAATGCTATTGATCCAGCTAAAGATGTAGATGGTTTCCATCCGGTATCTATAGGCAAATTAGTACTTGGAGAAGATACCTTTTTACCCGCTACTCCTTATGGTATTTTACTCATGCTATCCTATTATGGCATTAACCTATCTGGTAAACATTGCGTAGTAATTGGCAGAAGCAATATTGTGGGCACCCCAATGAGTATATTATTGAGTAGAAACAATGCCTATGGCAATGCAACGGTTACGTTAACGCATTCCAAAACAGAAGATTTAAAAGCACATTGCTTACAAGCAGATGTAATTATAGCGGCTATTGGAATACCTTATTTCTTAAAAGCAGATATGGTAAAAGATGGAGCTATTGTTATTGATGTGGGCATTAATAGAATAGAAGATGCTAGTAAAAAAAGTGGTAGTCGCTTAGTAGGCGATGTCGATTTTGATGCAGTAGCACCTAAGTGTAGCTATATCACTCCTGTTCCAAAAGGCGTGGGTCCAATGACCATTTGTGGCTTAATGCAAAACACACTTAATGCTGTAAAAAATAAAAACTAATCTTTGAGCACTAGTACTCTGCATAATGATTTAGCTGTTAGTTACCCCATCATGGAGCACTTTTATACGCTTCAAGGAGAGGGTGCTTATGCTGGTTATGCTGCCTATTTCATTCGCTTAGGCGGATGCGATGTAGGTTGTGTATGGTGTGATGTAAAAGAAAGTTGGGACGCTGCTGCACATCCTCAAGTAACGGTAGCAACGCTCCTTAATTATGTATTAGAAAGTAAAACCAACCGCGTGGTAATAACGGGTGGCGAGCCTTGCATGTATGACTTACATGCCTTATGCAATGCCTTGCATGCACATGGCTTAAAAGTTCATTTAGAAACCTCTGGTGCTCATGAAATAAGAGGCAACTTTGATTGGGTTACCTTATCACCTAAGAAGTTTAAAGCGCCCCTTGCAAGCGCATATGCAAAAGCAGACGAATTAAAAATTATTATTTTCAATAAACATGATTTCGATTGGGCTAAAGAACATCAAGCTTTAGTGCCTGCTAAAACAGCTTTGTACTTGCAAACAGAATGGGAAAAAAGAGATTCGAATTATAACTTAGTTATTGATTTTATTAAGGCAAATCCATTATGGCATTTGTCTATTCAAACGCATAAATACTTACAAATACCATGACCTGGATACAAGCTATTATCATTGCCATTATAGAAGGACTTACAGAGTTTCTACCTATTTCGTCTACTGCGCATATGAAGTTTGCTCAAGCCATCATGCACATTAGCAAAGAAGATAGTTTTGTGAATATGTTTGATATCGTCATTCAATTTGCTGCCATCTTAGCGGTGCTAGTATTGTACTGGAAGAAATTTGTGAACTTTAAAGATATTCGTTTTTATATCAAGTTAATCGTAGCCGTGATACCTGCTTTAGTATTAGGAGCTTTACTCAAAAAACATATTGAAAGTGTATTAGGCAATATTACTGCTATTGCTTGTGTTACAATTGCAGGAGGCGTTTTATTGCTTTTTATTGAACGCTTTTTTAAGCAAACAATAATAGACGACGAAAATGAAATTAGCTATGCTACGTCATTTAAAATAGGTTTATTTCAAGTTTTAGCCATTGTTTTTCCAGGTTTAAGCAGAAGTGCAGCAACTATTATAGGGGGACTGTCTTCTAAATTAACCCGTAGACTAGCTGCCGAATTTTCTTTTTTCTTAGCTGTACCAACGATGGCTGCAGCCACAGCAAAAGAAATTTACGACACCTTCAAAGAGCATCCTGCTAGTTTGCAAGCAGACAATGCAAGTATGTTAGCTATAGGTTGTATTGTAGCATTTATAGTATCCATCATATCCATGCGCTTTTTTATCAACTTTGTTAGCAAACATGGCTTTAGAGCTTTTGGTGTTTATCGTATTATTGCTGGAAGTGTAATTTTATATTTAGCACTACACCAAGTTATTTAGTTAAGCAGGATCCCAAGACTCAAATAATAAATTGAGATAATAATTTTCTGTAGGTGTGATTACCTTATCAGATTTAGTAAGGGCTATAGCAAATTGCAATAAACGCATTCGCTCTTCTTGCGTAGCATCATCATAAAAATCGTCCATTGCTTTTATAAAATGTGCTTGCCATTCTTCTTTTTTTAAATTACTAATAATCGCCATTTCTCTATCGAGATTGACTTGGATGGGGAATTCTTGTTCTAGATATATACGAATAATTTTATCTTCATGGCGTGTAACTTTGAAATCAACAGCGGATAAGATCATTAGTAAATGATATCCTGCTATTGTTTTATTCATTCTATTATTAGGCATTGCAACAAACTATGTTATGACTGAGAAGCTAAAAGCAAATCAAGGTCTGTATACTTAAAATTAAAACGCTTAGCTATTGGTGCATTGGTAATGCAACCTTTAAATAAATACACCCCACTTCTAATGCCTACTTTAGATTGAATAAGCGCTTCTACTCCACCCCAATCTGCACATTGCATCAAAATAGGCATCATAACATTGCTAATAGCTCTAGAAGCAGTTCTAGCTACACCAGAGGCTATATTGGGAACACAATAATGAATGACATCATGCTTTACAAAAACAGGATGCTCGTGCGATGTGATTTGTGATGTTTCAAAACAACCCCCATGATCTATACTAACATCCACAATCACGGAGCCTGGTTTCATTTGACTTACCATTTCTTCAGAAACTATCATGGGTGTAATCCCATTTTTAGGTTTCAAGGCACCGATGACCACATCCGCTTGCTTTAGTTCTTTAGCTAATAAGATTGGCTCTATAACAGAAGTAAAACAACGATGTCCGATATTATTTTGAATACGCATTAATCGGTAAACCGAATTATCAAATATTTTCACAGAAGCACCTAAGCCCAAAGCTGTTCTTGCTGCAAACTCTGCCACTACACCTGCTCCTAAAATCACAATATTAGCCGGAGGCACTCCAGATATGCCGCCTAATAAAATTCCTTTACCATTAGATTCTATATTACTTAAATAGCGTGCAGCCGTTAAAATAGAAGAACTACCGGCTATTTCACTCATTGCTCTTACAATGGGATAAGTACCAGAGTCATCTTTTATTGATTCAAATGCAATAGCAATAATTCTCTTTTGCATTAACTGCTCTATCAAATTTGCTTGTAAAATAGGCACATGTATAGGAGAAAACACAACTTGATTGGGCTGCATCCACTCAATTTCTTGTTCTAAAATAGGGGCCGATTTTACAATGATATGCGCTTGGTATACTTCCTTTTTTTCGTAAGTAATAATAGCACCTACGGTACTATAATCATGATCATAAAAAAAAGAACCTATACCTGCATTGTGCTCAATAACTACTTTATGACCGTTATTGACCAATACCGCTACTGACTCAGGCGTGAGTACAATTCTATTTTCGTCAAAATAATCTTCTTTGGGAATACCTATATATAAATTTTCACGCTTAGCAATAACCTCTATAGTTTCTGCCAAAGGCACATAAGATAAAGAAGGAGTTATATAGGTTTTAACACTCAT
>JAURLW010000047.1 GCA_030831005.1 Bacteroidota bacterium | reverse complement strand
TAAATTCTTCTTGCATTTTTTGAACCAACAAACGATAAGCTTGCACCATTACTTGCGGGTTGCTACTTTTCATGCTTAAAATAATTTCATGAAAATCATGGCTTCGAGCAATTCTTAAAAACTCCATAGCACTCTCTACCATACCTATAGCCGTATCTCCGTATCTGCTCATTATACGGTCGCTAAGCGAACCATGATTGGTGCCAATGCGCATGGCAGTACCATTGGCTTTGCATATTTTAACAAGTGGAGAAAATCGCTCGTGAATTCGTTGCACCTCTGCAGCATACGCTTCATCCGTATATTCTAATACATCAAACTTTTTTTTATCAACGTAATTGCCCGGATTGATACGTACTTTTTCAACAATGCCCGCAGCAATTTCAGCTGCATTTGGTGTAAAGTGAATATCGGCTATGAGAGGGGTTTGATACCCTTTTTCTCGGAGTGCATCTTTAATAGCTCTTAAATTTTCTGCTTCTTTTTTGCTTGGCGCTGTAATACGCACCATTTGTGCGCCTGCTTCAATACAACGAATACACTGTGCCACCGTAGCTGCTGTGTCCATAGTGTCTGTGGTGGTCATCGTTTGTACAACAATAGGCGCATTGCCACCAATTTTAATGGAGCCTACGTTTACTGTTCTTGTCTTTAAACGTTTGTATTGGGTAAGTGATGCACAATAATTGGAAAGCATAAAAATCTTTTAAACAAAATTAAATAAAGACTTCTTTCTAAACGATTTTATTTAGTTTTTGTTGAAATAAATAATAATAATTTATTTACCTTTAAGGAGATAAAAATACACTAAGAATAGTATTTTCGCAACGAAAACAAACAGTATGCAATACGAAATAAAAGAAGATAAGAACTTTCAATTTATTGAAGAAGGAAATGGGGAACCATTGATTCTTTTGCATGGCTTATTTGGAGCGCTTAGTAATTTTGCCGACTTATTAGAGCATTTTAAAAAAACGCATAAGGTTATTATTCCTTTATTACCCTTGTTTGATTTGAGTTTGATTGAAACGAGCGTTTCTGGCTTAAAGCGTTTTGTACGAAAATTTGTTGATCACAGAGGCTATTCTAATTTTCATTTATTGGGTAATTCACTTGGTGGTCATGTGGCATTGGTTTATGCTTTAGAGCATCAAGATCAAATAGCATCGCTAATTCTTACCGGCAGCTCTGGTTTGTTTGAAAATGGAATGGGAGAAAGTTACCCAAAACGTGGCGATTATGAGTATATCAAAAACAAAACGCAATTAACATTCTATGATCCAGCTGTTGCAACTAAAGAGTTGGTAGATGAAGTTTTTGCCATCACGAATAATAGAATGAAAGTGCTCAAAATTTTGTCTTTAGCTAAGTCTGCTATTCGACATAATTTAGAACACGACTTACATAAGATTACCCTACCTACTTGCTTAATATGGGGTAAAAATGATATTATTACGCCTCCTCCAGTAGCTGAGGAATTTCACCGTTTATTACCTAATTCTCAACTGTTTTGGATTGATAAATGTGGTCATGCCCCAATGATGGAGGTGCCTGAAGAGTTTAATACGCATTTAGATTCGTTTCTAGCCAACTTAAAAAAATAATATGCCATTAAGCGAATTAATTAAAAGCGAGCATTCGTTTTTGAATACGCAGCATAACTGTAGGGATGCTATCACGCTTATGGAAGATGAAATGCTTCAACAAATGCCTTTGTTGGATGAAAGTACGCAGCAATACATTGCCCTTATTCAATACAAAGATGTTTTGGATTGGCAAGACGAGCAACAATTATTGGTGCATACCTCTTTATTAAATTATAAGCCTGCAATATCAGCCAATGCCCATCCTTTTGATGCATTAAAAGTAATGCGCAATAACGAACTAGCTATTTTGCCCGTATTAGATAAGCAACAAGCTTATTTGGGGTATTTAACCCGAGAAGATCTAATTAATTATTTAGGACAGCAAACAGCTATTCAGCAAGAAGGCGCAATCATAGTTGTAGAAGTAGCACAAAAAGATTTAAGCTTTGCAGAAATTGCACGTATTTGTGAATCAGAACAAGTGCCTATCTGGTCTATGCATTCTTATATTTTACCGGAGAGCGGTCGAGTAGAAATTACCATTAAAACAAACTCCGTACATGTATCGGGTTTAGTGCAATCTATAGAGCGTCATAATTTGCAAGTAACGGCTGTTTTTGGAGATCAGTCGAGGGATACGGATATTGAAGACCGATACGATTTATTAATGACCTATTTAAATATGTAATTCGTGATTGCCATAGAAAATAAATTAATTAGTGATGATATTATAGAACAGCAATTTGTGTGCGATTTAAATGCTTGCAAAGGAGGCTGTTGTGTAGATGGAGACTGTGGTGCACCCTTAAGTTTTGAAGAAGCTCAATTATTACACACCATATATCCAGTTGTAAAAGATGATTTAGCTCCTCAGCATATTGCTGCTATTGAAGAACAAGGCACTTATGTTATGGATGATGAATATGGTTATGTAACGCCTACCATTAAAGGTGGTGTTTGTGTCTATGCCTATACGGATGAAGTGGGCATCGTAAAATGTGCGATAGAAAAGGCATGGAAAGAAGGAAAATTGGCATTTCAAAAACCAATTTCTTGCCACTTATATCCAATTCGGGTTAAACAAAGTCAAGAGTTTGAATTACTTAACTATGAACCTAGAAAAAAAATGTGTAAACCAGCATGTAAATTAGGTGCTACGCTTAAAATTCCCGTTTATAAATTCTTACAGCAGCCTTTAGAACGTGCTTATGGTAAAGAGTTTTATCAGGCATTATCCGATATTGCTGATCAATTTTATCAGCCAAAAAATTAAAGTTGTTTTCTAAGTCGTGCAGGTGGAATATTCATGTGTTCGCGATATTTGCCAACAGTTCTGCGGGCAATTTTAAATCCTTTTTGGGCAATCAACTCTGTTAATACATCATCGTTGTACGGGTTGGACTTATCTTCGTTTTCTATAATTTCAGCTAGTACATTGCGTACTTCTTTATTGGTTACTTCCTCTCCTTCATTATTAGTAATTGCTTCTGAAAAAAAGTATTTTAACTGAAAGGTTCCAAATTCTGTTTGTACATACTTGCTATTCGCAACTCTTGAAATCGTAGACATATCCAATTGGGTTATTTCAGCTATGTCTTTCAAGATCATCGGCTTTAATTTCGATTCATCTCCTGTTTTAAAAAAATCGTTTTGGAAAACGATGATAGCTTGCATACATTTTATCAACGTTTGTTGACGTTGCCTAATAGCGTCTATAAACCACTTAGCCGCGTCTAATTTTTGTTTGATAAACTGAACGGCTTCTCTTTGTTTTTTATCTGCTTTATCGTTTTGGTTGTATGCTTGTAACAATTCTGTAAAACCCTCAGAAATTCTTAAAGGTGGTGCATTCTTAGAGTTAAGGCGCAATTCCATACGTTGCTCCGAATTGTCAATGAAAAAATCAGGTGTTATGTGATGGTGTACTTTATTGACAATATAGTAAGCAGCACCTGGCTTTGGATTGAGTTTAATGATAGTATTAACTACCGCTTTTAGTTCTTGGTCGGTAATGGAAAGTGCTTTCTTAATCTTATCGTAATGCTTTTTAATAAAGTCGTCGAAATATACTTGAAGTATTTTTAATGCTAATAACGTTTCTTTTGATGCATCTTTAACGTGTTCTAATTGTAATATTAAACATTCTCTTAAATCTACTGCTCCTGTTCCAATTGGTTCAAATTGTTTTATTTCTTGAAGTAGCTCCTTTACTTCAGCTTCATTACTTATAATATTTCTAGAAAAGGCCAAGTCGTCAACAATGGCTTCCACAGAACGTCTTAAATATCCGTCGTCATCAATACTACCTATAATTTGCTCAGCTACACTTTGCTGATGAGCATTTAAATTAAGCATAGCCAATTGATTCATAAGCACTTCCTGATAAGATGACTCTACACTAACCGGAATGGCGCTTCGCTCTTGAGCATCTTTAGACTGATAATAGTCATCACCTAAATCTCCGCTCCCATCTTGTTCATTTTTTAAATAATCATCAATCTCTATTTTTTCAGCATCTACCTCTTCAAGTTCTACGGTCTTATCTTGATCATATTCATCATCTTGACTTTCTTTCGTGCTTTCAAAAAGATCTTCTTTACTAATAATTGTGTCTATTTCTAAAGCTGGATTTTCTTCTAATTCTTCTTTTATACGCTCTTCTAATTGTGTAGTAGGGATTTGCAACAATTTCATCAACTGAATTTGCTGGGGTGATAGCTTTTGTGATAGTCTTTGTTGTTGAGTTTGGCGTAACATGGCTTATAATAACTACTCACAAATTTACAAATTCATATCGTAAGAATAGCTTATTTATTATTTTATTAATGACACAGGTTATATTCTTTTTAAATCTTCTAGCTTTTATTTGAACTTATTTATCAAAATTGTATATTACATTAAAAATAGGATCTCCAATGAGTGTTAAAACCTATATAACTCCTTCTTTATCTTATGTGCCTTTGGCAGAAACTATAGAGGTTATTGCTAAGCGTGAAAATTTATATATAGGTATTCCCAAAGAAGATTATTTTGACGAAAATAGAATTGTACTCACG
>JAURLW010000046.1 GCA_030831005.1 Bacteroidota bacterium | reverse complement strand
GTAAGTAGTTCATTACAAGAAACTTTACCCAAAGAAATTGCCACTGCATTGAAAATTGCATTAAAAGATTTTGGCAAAAAAATGAAAGGCTATTATACCAATGAAGCTGTATTGGTGGCTACAGAATCGCGAACTAGTTCGCCAGTAAGAATTCCAAGAGATAAAACTACCTTAGAGCACATTCAAATAAAAGGCTTGTATCCTTGTGCCGAAGGGGCCGGATATGCTGGCGGTATTGTAAGTGCTGCAATAGATGGAATGAATTGTGCACACCAAATTGCTTTGAAAATTACCACCTAAGCTTGACGATTTTTCAGCTTTTTTTATAGTAAACTGCAGTAATAGCAGTTGTTTTATTCCTTTTAATACCTATTGGCAGGTATTTGATTTTAAGTATGTCAAATTAGCTACTAAAAATATTTGGTCTCTAATTTGATAGAGTTAGCATAACAATTTAAACTATTAATTATGAATTTAAACAATTTTACCATCAAAGCGCAAGAGCTCATTCAAGCAGCTCAGCAATTAGCATTTAACTTACAATCGCCTAATATAGAAACTGCACATTTATTAAAAGCGATGCTTGAAGATAAGGATGCACCTATTTCCTATTTACTTAAAAAGAATAATGTAATCTTACCTTCTTTGCAAGCTAAATTAGAACAAGAACTAAATCGTTTGCCTAAATTAACTAGTGGCGATCCAGCTACCACCATATCAAAAGAACTTAACTCGGTGGTATTGAAAGCAGGAAGCTTGATGAAAGAATTCAATGACGAATTTATTACGGTTGAATTATTGCTTTTAGCATTACTGTCAGTTAAAGATGCAACCAGTTCTTTACTAAAAGATCAAGGACTTACCGCTAACGGCTTGACCTTGGCTATTAAAGAATTGCGAAAAGGAGCTAGCGTAGATTCTGCAACTAGCAATCAAGAGTTTCAATCTCTAAAACGTTATGCTATCAACCTTAATGATGCGGCACAGAAAAACAAATTAGATCCTGTGATTGGTAGAGATGAAGAAATTAGAAGAACCTTACATATACTAAGTAGACGATCTAAGAATAATCCAATTTTGGTAGGAGAACCAGGTGTGGGTAAAACGGCAATTGTAGAAGGTTTAGCCCATCGTATTATCAATGGCGATGTGCCCGATAATTTAAAATCAAAAGTTATTTACGCCTTAGATATGGGTGCTTTGATGGCAGGTGCTAAATATAGAGGGGAATTTGAAGAACGCTTAAAAGCTGTTGTAAAAGAAGTAAGTGATAGTAATGGAGAATTGATCCTGTTTATTGATGAGATTCATACCTTAATTGGTGCCGGTGCTATGGAAGGAGCTATGGATGCTGCTAATATTTTAAAGCCAGCTTTAGCAAGAGGCGAACTTAGAGCTATAGGTGCAACTACCTTAAATGAATATCAAAAGTATTTTGAAAAGGATAAAGCCCTTGAAAGAAGATTTCAGAAAGTAATTATTGATGAACCGAATACAGAAGACGCTATTTCAATTCTTAGAGGATTAAAAGATCGCTATGAGTCGCACCATAAAGTGCGCATTAAAGACGAAGCTATAATCGCTGCGGTTGAGTTATCGCAACGCTATATCAGTGATCGTTTTTTACCTGATAAAGCCATTGATTTAATCGACGAAAGTGCAGCAAAATTGAAATTAGAGATCAATTCTATGCCAGAGTCCTTAGATGAATTAGAACGCAAAATTCGACAATTAGAGATTGAACGAGAAGCTATTAAAAGAGAACATGATGATGAAAAATTGAAAGTGCTTTCTCAAGAGATTTCCTTACTTCATGTAGAGCGTGATACACTCAAAGCCAAATGGCTAGAGGAAAAATCATTAGTAGATCAAGTCAACAAAGCAAAATCTACTATGGAGCAATTGAAGCAAGACGCAGACAGAGCGGAGCGTGATGGAGATTATGGATTAGTGGCCGAAATCCGTTACGGTAAGCTTAAAGAACAAGAGGCGCTCATCGGTAAATTAAATGCAGATTTACAAGAAATGGATAGCCATCATAAGCGTTTGTTGAAAGAAGAAATTGATGCCGATGATATTGCTGAATTAATTGCTAAAGCAACGGGCATTCCGGTGCAACGCATGCTGCAAAGTGATCGCGATAAATTATTGCATTTAGAAGAAGAGTTGCATAAACGAGTAGTAGGGCAAGAAGAAGCCATAACCGCTGTTGCAGATGCTATTCGAAGAGGAAGAGCAGGTTTGCAAGATCCCAGAAAACCTATTGGTTCATTTATTTTTATTGGTACTACTGGCGTGGGTAAAACAGAATTAGCGAAAGCTTTAGCAGAAGTTTTATTTGATGATGAATCAATGATGACGAGAATAGACATGAGTGAGTATCAAGAAAAGCACAGCGTAAGCAGATTAGTAGGTGCTCCTCCGGGCTATGTTGGGTATGAAGAAGGTGGTCAATTGACCGAAGCGGTACGAAGAAAGCCTTATTCCGTAATCCTCTTAGATGAAATAGAAAAGGCACATCCAGATACGTTTAATGTGCTATTGCAGGTTTTAGATGATGGTAGATTGACGGATAATAAGGGCAGGGTGGTCAATTTTAAAAATACCGTTATCATCATGACCAGCAATATGGGCTCGTCTATCATTCAAGAGCGCTTTGCCGATATTGATGAAAAAAATATCGAAGATGTAATAGAGCATACTAAAGAAGAGGTAATGCTCTTGTTAAAACAAGCTATGCGACCAGAATTTTTGAATAGAATAGATGATATTATCATGTTTCATCCATTACTTAAAAAAGAAATTCGTTCGATTATCAAAATACAATTACAGCATTTAATACAGCAGTTAGCAGAACAACAAATCAATATTTCATTTACCGATTATGCTATCGATTATTTAGCTGAGCGAGGCTTTGATCCGCAATATGGTGCAAGACCACTAAAAAGAATCATTCAGAAAGATATCATTAATGAGTTGAGTAAGAAGATTATTGCCGGTGCTATTGATAAATCTAAGCTATTGCTAATTGATGTATTTGATCATATCATTGTTTTTAGAAATGATAGCAAATAAATAATATTAAACGGATGATTTTTCATCCGTTTTTTTATGCAAGCTTTTGTACTTTTATTCTTTAATTAGGACTATGTATATACAAAATCAAGAATTTTCTGATAGCGAAACGCTTATTGATATGCTTTTCGATTTCGAATTGGGTAACGCTTCTCCATGGCTGCAAACCCTAAAAACGGAAATTGATGCGGCTGTGAGTGCGAATCAAGCATTTACTGAATTTGTAGCTACCCTAACTGATGAAGAGGAGCGCATGGAAGTGCAAGATGAAGAAAGACGATTACAACTAGCCGCATTATTGCAAGAGCAGTTTACTGCTTTTGAAGTGAAGAATAATACGCTACTTGCCAAAAATGATAAGGAAGTAGTTGTGTTGTATGAGATTGACTTATATTAAAGTAAATTTTTTGCTCTTAAGTTTTCAATAGATTAAGATGCTGTATCGGTGTTTTTAAAATCAAGAGTTTTTAATTTGGGAGCTTTAAAATAACTAATTGCCACTACTCCCAAAGTCATAATACCGCCAAATACAACGGCTGGTACCGTACCCATCCATTTGGCTGTTAAGCCGCTTTCCATAGCCCCTAATTCATTGCTAGACGTAATGAATATGGTATTTACAGCAGAAATTCTCCCTCGCATATCATCAGGTGTTTGCAATTGTAAAATGGTACCCCTAATAACTACACTTATAGCATCGCATATGCCTCCAAGCATTAATAAGACCAAGGAAAAATAGAAATTAGTAGAAAGTCCAAATAAGATAGTAGTGATCCCAAAACCAGCAATGCAGATATACATTTTTATACCTGGTTTTGTTTCTAATGGAATTACAGAAAGTGCTAATAAAGTTATCATTGCACCTATACCTGGTGCCGCCCTAAGCCAGCCAAACCCCATTTCGCCTACATGAAGAATTTTATCTGCATATACGGGTAGTAAAGCTACAGCGCCGCCAAATAAAACAGCAAACATATCAAGTGATAAGGCAGCTAATAATACCTGATTGGTGAATACAAAATGAAGACCTTCTTTTAAACTCTTTAATATCGGCTCTTTGGTTTTCTTTACTATAGCTTGTTTAGGAATTTTGAGCATACAGTATAAGCCAATTAATTGAAAGACAATAACACTCAATAAACTGTAATAATAACTCATGAGTCCAATACAGATACCACCTAATAATGGCCCAAGTACTGCACCTGCTTGCCAGCTTGTGCTGCTCCATGCTGTGGCATTAGGATATTGTTTCCTTGGAATAAGTAATCCAAACAAGGAGAAATTAGCTGGACCGTAAAACGCCCTTAAACTACCCCCAATAAATACACCCAAATAAATTAGCCAAACAACTTTTTGTTTGGGTACCGTTTGCAATACGAGATCACTTGCCAAAAGGCAATAGAAAATAGATAATCCTATATAAGCTATGATGCACGTAAGTAAGACACTTCTTTTTTCTCTAGTTTCTACAAAATGACCAGCAAATAAAGAACCCGCAACGGCTGGTATAACTTCCCATAAACCTAATAAGCCGAGCGATAATTCACTTTTAGTAAGATTATAAACGAGGTAACTAACGATGGCTGTTTGCATCATCATTGCCGTGATCATTGTTAATCGGGTAGCGATATAATTACGAAAGTGCTTATTCCTAAGCGCTTTATTTTTAATTAAAAAAGGAATAACAATTTTCAAGGGATAGTTTTGTGCGAATTTATTCAATATTAATAATGTATTCTACATTACTTAAGTTATTTTTGTTCACATGAAAGCCGTGCTTCAATTAATACAATTTAGTTTCATACAAGCGATTCAAGAATTAAGAGTGAATCGTTTGCGAACAACGCTTTCTTTATTGGGTATTAGTATTGGTATCTTTTGTATTATCGCGGTATTAACGGTCTTGGATAGCATGGAGCGAAATATTAGGAAAGAAGTGGCCACGCTGGGAAGCGATGTAGTGTATATCAATAGATGGCCATGGATGGATGAAGGTGGTGAATATAAGTGGTGGGATTTTTTGAGACGACCGAGCATGGGTGTCAAAGAACTTAAAGCCGTAAATGGATTACCGCATGTGCAATTTGCTACACTTTGTTTTAGTGAAAATAATCTTACCATAAAAAATAATCAAAATGAATTGAGTGGCGTTAATGTATATGCCGTTATGCCTTATTTTGAAAATACACAGAATTTAGAAATCGTAAGAGGGCGCTATTTTTCTACAACGGAATTAGAAGCGGGAACGGCTTGTGGTGTATTGGGCGATAAGTTATACAATGAATTATTCCCTTCTCAATTAAATCCAATAGGCACCTATGTGTTTTATCATGGAAAGAAAATTAAGATTATTGGCTTGCTAAAAAAAATGGGGCAATCTATGTCTGGATTTGATTTTGATAATGGCATGTTGGTACCTTATTATGTTACATCAAGTATGCTTGATTTGAAATCATTGCAATACGATCCTATGTTGATCGTCAAAGCAAGTAATGAAAAATCGTTAGAAGAAATGACCTATGAGTTAACGGGTGTATTGAGAGCAGTAAGAAAAGTAAAGCCTACCGAAGCAAATAATTTTGCTATAAATAAGCTTAGTCAAATTTCTGACCGCTTGGATACCATTTTTACCACCATCAATGTAGTTGGATTTGTTATTGGCGGTTTTTCTTTAATTGTGGGAGCCTTTGGTATTGCTAATATTATGTTTGTTACGGTAAAAGAACGCACCAAGATGATTGGATTAAAAAAAGCCATTGGTGCTCCTGCCGCAACGATATTAATGGAGTTTTTAACCGAGGCTGTCATCTTATGTTTATTGGGCGGTTTGTTTGGAATAATAAGTGTTTTCCTATTATCTTTGTTAGCCACCTATTTGGCTGATTTTGAAATGGTTTTAACATTGAAAAATATTGGAATTGGAACAAGCATATCGCTGCTCGTTGGCGTACTTGCAGGATATATTCCAGCTAAAAAGGCGGCTGCACTTAATCCTGTAGAAGCTATTCGATCTCATTAATTGCTTACTTTATGAAGATAACATTGTTAAATAAACAGCAAATAGAAAAGAAACTTAATCGTATTGCTTTTCAAATAGTGGAGCAACATATTGATACCAAAGCTATTGCTTTAGTGGGTATTGCAGAAGCAGGTTTGGTGATTGCTCATAAGTTAGCAGAGGTGCTAAAAACAATTACTAATATAGAAGTGCAAGTGATTGCTCTTCGTATGGATAAGAAGCAACCTTTAAATAAAGAAATTGAATTGTCTGCCTCTATTCAAAATCAACCTATTATTTTGGTTGATGATGTTTGTAATAGCGGTAAGACCTTAGCCTATGCCTTAATGCCACTTTTAAAAGCAGCACCATCTTCTATAAAGATTGCTGTTTTGGTGGAACGTAAGCATACAGCATTTCCAATTGCTCCAGATTTTGTAGGCTTATCCGTAGCTACCACTTTACAAGATCACATCATTGTAGAAACTACTAATAACGAACTTATTCAAGCCTACTTACAATAATTTCATGAATAACTATACACTCGTAATTCACGGCGGAGCCGGTAATATACATCCTGGCATGATGGATGCTGCTCTTGAAAAAGAATATCAATTAGCTTTACAAAAAGCCTTAAATGAAGGCTATCAAGTACTTGAACAAAAGGGTGCAGCTTTAGATGCAGTTGCTGCAGCTATTGTAGCGCTTGAAAACAATCCATTATTCAATGCTGGTAAAGGTTCTGTATTTACCAAAAAAGGCCTTCATGAAATGGATGCTTGTATAATGAACGGAGCTGATTTGCAAACGGGTGCAGTAGCGGGTGTGAGAAATATTCAAAATCCAATTTTATTAGCTAAAGAGGTTATGTTGCATTCTGGACATGTGTTGCTCAGTGGCAATGGAGCTAGTGAGTTTGCTATGTCGAGAGGTTTTGCTTTCATGCCTGATGATTATTTTTACAATAAAGAACGTTACGATCAATGGGTAGAAATTAGAGATACTGATTTTTATCAATTAGATCATAAAGATGATAATTTAAAAGGCACAGCTCCTAATCCAGATTATAAATTTGGAACGGTAGGTGCTGTTGCTTGCGATCACCTTGGGCATATAGCCGCAGGTACTTCAACTGGAGGTATGACCAACAAACGTTTTGGTAGAATTGGAGACAGTCCTATTGTAGGTGCTGGCACTTATGCCAATGATGCTAGTTGTGCTATTTCATGTACAGGCCATGGCGAGTATTTTTTAAGAGCAGTAGTAGCTCACGACATTGCTTGTTTGATAGAATATAAAGGGCTCAGTTTAAAAGAAGCATGCCAAGTAGTGGTCTTAGACAAACTCAAGAAAATGGGCGGAGAAGGCGGATTAATCGCTGTAAATGCGGCTGGTGATTATGAGTTTTGTTTTAATTCGGCAGGTATGTATAGAGCTATGAAATCTTCTAAAGGTGAAGAGCTTATTGCCTATTACGCTTAGGCATCTAAATAAGTAGCCATCATTTTTTCGGTGCTAATCAATTGCCATAATTTTGAAACACATGCTGGTTGATTTCTTTGTTGCCACCAAAGATCAATAGTTTTATTATTAAATAATGCTCTTTTTTTGAGTTGAGAGAGCGTATTTAAAGCATAATTTTCTAACGTCTTATTATTTTGTAGCCAAGATGCTGTTGGTAGTTCAAATCCTTTTTTAGGCATTTGCATATTAGCTGCGAGGATATATTTTTGAGCAATACTTCTCAATACGGGTTTGCTCGTGTTTTTTTGATAAACGAAGCAAGTCTTTAAACGATACACAGCTTCTACTAATTCATGGTCTAAATATGGATAACGGGCTTCCATGCTATGTTTCATATAGCTCAAATCTTCTCTTACTACATGATGATTACTTACATTGTGTTGTAAATCAAACAAACTAATTTTTTCTATATTGGAAATAGGTAGTTGCGTTATCGCTTCAAATTGCTTTGGTGTAGATATGGATAAAGGATGTGCAACTAATTGTTTGAGTTCATTTAATTGCATGCCTTCATGAAACAAACCGTAAAATTGAGTTATGGATTTGGCCTTCCAAAATTTTTGTAAGGTGTTTAATTTTTGAATGGGTAGTGCGGGTATCAAGTTTCCTAGCCATGAAAATTGTTGAAGCTGTTCCCATTGATTAATTCTTTGATAGTATTGATATCCACCAAAAAGTTCATCAGCACCTATTCCATTGATCACAACTTTAAACTGTTGCTCCTGCATGAATTTTGCAGCCATAACAACGGGTTCAATACTGGTATAAGGAGCTTCAAAATGAATTAGCGACGCATCTAGGTCATTCAATAAATCATCTGCATGTAATTGCTGAATATGTGATTTTAGTTTTAAATGTGTTGCTATTGCATTTGCTTGAGGCAACTCATTATTCTGTTGGTCGCTCAACGCCAATGTGTAAGATGCTAAATCGGGTTTGTACTGTTTTGCTATAGCAGAGAGGGTAGTAGAGTCTATTCCGCCACTTAACATAGCTATAATGGGCACATCCGCTTTGAGTTGTTTTTTCACAATTTGGTGAAGTAAATCTTCGATATGCTCAATAGAAGTACTAGTTCTTTGAAATTGTGCAAGATGCAAGCTGTCCCAATAGGTATGCGTTGATATTTGATGCGATAAAAGATCAATTTTTAAATATTTACCCGGAGCTAAGGCATGTATATTTTTAAAACAGCTTGTATTGTCGGTACTTTGCTGCCATAGATAGTTACTATATAATCCTTGAACATCTAATTGTTTTTCTAGGGCAGGCACTTTGAGTAGTGCTTTTATTTCGGAACTCCAATAGAGCGCATTGTTTTGTTGACTATAATACAATGGCTTTATCCCAAAGTGATCTCTAATCAAATACATTGTATTATTTCTTTTATCCAAAAGAGCTATGGCAAACATGCCATTCAATTTTTGAATAAAGTGGATACCCCAATATTGGTAGGCATACAATACCACTTCAGAGTCGCTCTTGCTTTTAAAGGCATAGCCTGCTTGTTGTAGCTCAATACGCAGTTCTTCAAAATTATAAATAGCGCCATTGAAAGTTAAGGCTATACTTCGGTCATGATTAAGCATAGGCTGATGACCAAGAACACTGGTGTCAAAAATAGCTAATCGTCTAAAGCCCATACCTACTTGGTATTGGCTATCATAGGGTATAGAAGGATAGGTCGCTTTAATTTCTGCAACACTATCTTCATCATGAAAAGATTCAATGGATTGCTGTTCGATGCTACTTAGCACATAACCCGCATCGTCTGGTCCTCTATGTTTTAATGCATGCGTCATTATTTGCAATTCATTGGATTGAATTGCTTTATTAAACTGAATAATGCCACAGATTCCACACATAGTTGTAGATGCTAAAAAACACCTTAAATATAAGGTGTTTTTATTGGTATTGTGCGATTAATTTATGCTAAAATAGAAGCGATACCTGGTAATTCTTTACCTTCAAAGTACTCTAACATTGCACCTCCGCCGGTACTTACATAACTTACTTTGTCGGACAAATGGAATTTATTAACCGCGGCAACGCTATCTCCACCGCCTACTAAAGAAAAAGCTCCTTGAGCAGTAGCTTGGGCTACAGCCTCAGCTATAGCTTTGGTTCCTTGTTGAAAAGCTTCCATTTCGAAAACCCCCATTGGGCCATTCCATAAGATAGTTTTTGATTTAGCCACTATTTCAGAAAAACTAGCAATAGCGTTTGGTCCAATATCTAAACCCATCCAGCCACTTTCTATACTCGTGTTATCTGCAACCTTAGTTGCTGCATCTGCTGCAAATTTATCAGCGATGATACTATCAATAGGTAAATGAATTTGAACGCCTTTACTTTTTGCTGTAGTAAGTAATGCTAATGCCATGTCTAATCGATCATCTTCGCAAAGAGAATTACCGATTTGTCCACCTTGTGCTTTAAAGAAGGTATATGCCATACCCCCACCGATGATAATGTGTTGTGCTCTATCCAATAAGTTTTCAATAATGAGTATTTTATCAGAAACTTTTGCACCGCCAATAATAGCCGTAAATGGGGCTTCTGCATTATGCATAACTTGATTAGCAGCTTGTACTTCTTGCTCCATTAAATAACCAAATGTCTTCTTAGTTTTATCAAAAAACTGAGCTATAATAGCTGTGCTGGCATGTGCTCTATGTGCCGTGCCAAAAGCATCATTTACATATACATCACCGTAAGATGCTAATTGTTTTGCAAAGTTGACATCTCCTTTTTCTTCCTCTTTGTAATAACGTACATTTTCTAATAAAATAACTTGACCCATTTTTAAATTGGCTGTTTGCTCTTGTGCTTCTGAACTTAGGCAATCGCATATGAACTGTACTTCTTGAGCTAGTAAAGTGCTTAAGTATTGAGCTACAGGTGCGAGAGAAAAATCTGCAAGGGTTAGATTTGGTTTTTTCTCAATGTCTTTCAAGGGTCTGCCCCAATGACTCATCAAAATTACGGCACCACCATCATCAAGTATTTTTTTAATGGTAGGTAATGCAGCTTTAATTCTTGAGTCATCGCTAATTACGCCATTTTTCATTGGTACATTGAAATCAACCCTTACAAGGGCTTTGATATTATTGAAGTTGAAATTTTTGAAAGACATATAATATAATAGTTAAAAAAAAGCCCGAAATAATCGGGCTTTAAAATGATTTATTTTGAAATTAAACCTGCAAAATATTTTACAGTTCTTACCAATTGAGATACATAACTCATTTCGTTATCGTACCAACTAACGGTTTTCACCATTTGTGTTTCTCCAACAGTGATAACTTTAGTTTGAGTTGCATCAAAAAGAGAACCGTAAGAAATGCCAATAATATCGCTACTTACAATTTCATCTTCGTTATAACCAAATGATTCGTTAGCAGCAGCTTTCATAGCAGCATTTACTTCTTCGATACTTACTTTTTTACCTAAAACAGTTACTAGCTCAGTTAATGAACCGGTTACAGTTGGTACACGTTGAGCTACACCATCTAATTTGCCTTTAAGCGCTGGTAACACTAAACCAATTGCTTTAGCAGCACCTGTAGAGTTAGGAATAATATTTTCAGCAGCTGCACGAGCTCTTCTTAAGTCGCCTTTAGGGTGAGGACCATCTAAGGTGTTTTGATCATTAGTATAAGCATGAACTGTAGTCATCAATCCTGCTTTTAATTCAAATGAATCATGTAATACTTTAGCCATTGGAGCTAAACAGTTGGTCGTACAAGATGCACAAGAAATAATAGTTTCAGAACCATCTAATTCATGGTGGTTAACATTGAAAACGATAGTTTTCATTTCACCTGTTGCTGGAGCAGAAATTACTACACGTTTTGCACCTGCTTTAATATGAGCAGCAGCTTTATCTGCATCTGTGAAAAATCCAGTGCATTCTAAAACAACATCTACATCATGCGCTCCCCAAGGAATTTGAGAAGGATCTTTTTGAGCATATATTTTGATTGTATTGCCGGCAACAACAATAGCGTCATCTGTGTGAGAAACATCCACTCCGAATCTTCCTTGAGCAGTATCGTATTTTAATAAATGTGCTAATACATGAGGTTGAGTAAGATCATTGATCGCTACAACATCAATTCCTTCCATGTTATAAATTTGACGAAATGCCAAGCGGCCAATTCGACCGAAACCATTAATGGCAACTTTTACTTTACTCATAGTATTTGTTCGTTTAAAGTGAATAGTTAAGAGGGCTCAAAGGTATAATACATTCTATAAATTGCCAACCTATATTTACTTTTTTTCATCTATATTTATCAAAATATTATAGTTTATGGCAGATATTGATGATGATAAATCATGGTTAGCGCTGAAAAAGCATGAAAATACCCATATTTTGTTGTGGCTAATTAAAGATAGTTGTTGGGTTATGGAGTTTAAATACTTAGCTATGCTAATGATTCTTCCAACGCTGAGTATGGCTATGTTTTTATTGGTGAAATCATGGCACAATCAATCAGAACGCATTCATAATTGGGCCATTTGTTTTTGGATTTTGGCTAATTCTATTTGGATGATAGGAGAGTTTACCCAACATGAATTTAGGCCTTATGCCGCAATTTTATTTGGCATTGGTCTAATGAGTTTACTGAGCTTTTATTTACGAAAATTATTCGTCAAGTAGTTATTCGTAAGCAAATCGTCCGTATGGACTTTCGATCACTACTTCTTTCTTGGTACTTGCTTCTACACGACCGCTTATTTGAGCGTCAATGTTAAACGATTTAGCAATTTCTATTATAGATGCTGCGGTAGTGGCATCTGTAAAAATCTCTAAGCGTTGTCCCATATTAAACACTTGATACATTTCTCTCCAATCTGTTCCTGCACTAGCTTGTATAAGTTGGAATAATGGAGGAATAGGCAATAGGTTGTCTTTTACAATACGAAGTGGTTTTGGAAGATAGTGTAAACATTTGCTTTGTCCACCACCACTACAATGAACAATGCCATGTAATTGATCAAAATGTTCTTTGATGATAGCTAACATAACCGGTGCATAAGTACGCGTAGGAGATAAGATCATTTTGCCAATATCTAAGCCCGTCTCCGTCATTTCGGTTAATAGATGCTTGCCATTATAAACTACTTCGTCAGGCACATTTGGATCAATGCTTTCTGGATATTTTTCTTTATAGATTTTTTGTAACATTTCATGACGTGCACTCGTTAATCCGTTGCTGCCCATGCCGCTATTATAAGTACTTTCGTAGCTTGCTTTGCCATAGCTAGCCAAGGATACTATAACATCGCCTACATCCATTTTTTCTGTAGTAATTAATTTGCTACGTTCCATTCTGCAAGACATAGTTCCGTCTACTATTACTGTTCTTACCACATCACCTACATCCGCTGTTTCTCCACCCATTAAATGCACTTGTATGCCATATTGCGCAAGCGTATTAAAATAACTTTGTGTACCATTTATGATACGAGAGATTACCTCTACAGGAATTAAGTTCTTATTTCTACCAATTGTAGATGAATACGTAAATGGACCTACAGCACCTACGCAAAGCATATCATCAATATTCATCACAATAGAGTCAATAGCTATACCTTCCCATACGCTTAAATCGCCAGTTTCTCTCCAATAGATATAAGCTAAGGAAGATTTTGTGCCAGCACCATCAGCATGCATAATATTGCAATACGCTTCATCGCCGCCCCAATAATCTGGGTATATTTTGCAAAAAGCATTAGGGAATAATCCTTTATCCAAATTGGCAATTGCTTTATGCACGTCTTCTTTTTGTGCAGAAACTCCTCTTAAATTATATCTATTATTCGTACTCATAAAATTTATTTAGATGCGTTGGTCCATATTTGCGTTAAGTGAACAAGAATTTCGCAAGCTTTTTCCATGTCTTGAACACTTACATATTCTTGTTTAGAGTGAATACCCATTTCTCCGGTAAATATATTAGGGCAAGGTAAACCCATGAAAGATAAACGAGAACCGTCGGTACCACCTCTAATTTTCATTATTTCAGGCTCAATGCCAGCTTTTTTATATGCTTGAGCTGCATATTCCATAACCTCTGGATATTTATCGAGCACTTCTCTCATATTTCTATATTGCTCTTTCACCGTCAGCGAGGTTTCAATACCCGGGAAAGCGGCCTCTGTTTCTTTTAGAAGAGAACGCAATCTATCTTCATGTTCTTGAAGTTTTTGAGTGTCAAAATCACGAACTATAAATTGAACACTTGCTTCTTCTAATACGCCTTCCACATGCATAGGATGCACAAAGCCTTCGTCGCCTTCTGTAGCTTCGGGGCACCAAGAAGAGCTTGGTAGTAAATCAATAAAATGAGCAGCAGCTTTCAAGGCACTTACCATTTTACCTTTAGCATAGCCTGGGTGAGCACTAATACCTTTAAATGTTGCTGTGGCACCATTAGCAGAAAAAGATTCACCTTCTAAGTGGCCGCGTTCTCCACCATCTAAAGTATAGCCAAAGTCTGCACCTAATTGTTGCATATCTATTTTTGCAACCCCTTTGCCTACCTCTTCATCGGGCGTGAATAATATTCTAATAAGGCCATGTTCAATTTCTGGATGTGTAATTAAATAATTTGCTAGATCCATTATGATAGCAACGCCAGCCTTATCATCAGCTCCTAAAAGGGTAGTGCCGCTTGCCGTAATAATATCGTCTCCAATTCTACTTTTCAAATAAGGATGTTGATCAGTTGTAATCACAACGCTTTCATCATCTGGAAGCACAATAGGAGCACCGGTATAGTTTTTATGAAGGATTGGTTTTACTTGATAACCACTACAATCAGGTGCTGTATCAACATGGGCACAAAAACACAATACAGGCACTTTTTTGTTTGTCGTAGCAGGAATGCTAGCATATACATAACCATATGCATCAGTAATAGCATCGCTAATGCCCATAGCTATTAATTCTTGTTGTAATAAGGCACTTAAGTTTTTTTGCTTTTCTGTTGTTGGATGTGTATCAGCGTTAGGATCACTTTGTGTGTCTATTTGCACATAACGCATAAAACGTTCTGTAAGGGTATGTTGATAGGAAGGAATAGACATGATTGAAATTTACGCAAAGATATTTGATTTTTTTAGTTTAACGAATGGATTGCGCTAAGTCTTTATCTTTGCAACAAATTGGTGTCATGGATTCTTTGTCAATAGTAAGTTTTTCTCAAGTGGTAACGGTAAGTTTAACCCTTTTTGCCGTAATTGATATGTTGGGTTCTATACCAGTGCTAATAGCCATTAAAAACAAAATGGGCGATATTCATGCAGGTATGGTCACTTTCGTTTCCGGTGTGTTAATGTACCTTTTCTTTTTAATTGGAGAAAAAGCGCTCGCTTTTATGGGTATTGATATTGCTTCTTTTGCTATCGCGGGTTCGATTGTTATTTTTATTTTAGGTTTGGAAATGGTATTAGGTTTAGAATTTTTTAAAAGCGATACCAATCTTAAGTCCGGCAATGTAGTACCTATAGCATTTCCAATTATAGCTGGTTCTGGTACCCTTACCACCATTATGTCGTTAAAAGCCAACTTTCATGCGTATAATATTTTATTAGGTATTGGGGTTAATTTGATCGTGATTTTTATCGTGCTTCGTTCACTCAATTTCTTAGAACGTTTGTTAGGACCTTCTGGTATTTTAGTAGTTAGGAAATTTTTTGGAGTTATTTTATTGGCAATAAGCGTGAAAATATTCAAGACTAATTTATTCTTATAAACCACCATACGCCATTAAAAACCTTTATTTTTGCAGCTTATGAGCGTGTTTACAACGAAAGCAAATGTGGTTATTACCTGCCACAAAAGAATAGTGCCCTATTTGGAGCAAGAGGTGTTAAACCTTGGTTTTGAAATTGAAGAGCGATTTGTTACTGGTTTAAAATTATTTATTACCCTAAACGATTGTATTAAATTAAATTTGAATCTACGTTGTGCGAGTCAGGTTTTATATAGTTTACAAGCTTTTAAAGCCATAGACGCTCAAGCGATTTATAGCGAATTAGTGCAAATGCCTTGGGAAGAAATTATCCCTGACCCGGGTTATTTTTCAGTTACGAGTAATGTAAGTAATGAAAGCATCAACAATAGTATGTTTGCTAATCTTAGGGTTAAAGATGCTATTGTAGATCGTTTAAGAGATATACGAACCGAACGTCCGAAGACAGGAGCAGCACTAACAGGTACAGTTATACATTTGCACTGGAAAGATGATTTTGCAGAAATATTTATCGATACAACGGGCGATTCCATCGCACGTCATGGCTATAGAAAAATTCCGGGTTTAGCACCGATGCTTGAAGGTTTGGCTGCGGCTACCATTTATGCAAGTAAATGGGATAAGAAAAGTCCTTTTATTAATCCTATGTGTGGGTCAGGTACTTTAGCCATTGAAGCTGCATTAATGGCAAGTAACAAAGTGCCAGGCTTGTTTAGGTCTAATTATGCCTTTATGCATATTTTGGGTTATGATGCGGCAGTTTATGATAAGGAGCGATTAAATATTGAAGCACAAATAATTGATGTTAAGGTGCCTATTATTGCCTCTGATATAAGTGGTAAAGCAATAGAAAATGCTAAGTTAAATGCCCTTGCTGCGGGTGTATCAGATATGATTAGTTTTTCGGTATGCGATTTTTATGAAACACATGTACCAGAAGAAGGTGCTGGGGTTATGATGGTCAATCCAGAATATGGAGATCGTTTAGGTGATGAAACTGCGCTGGAAGAAACCTATGGAAGGATAGGGGATTTTATGAAAAAAAAGTGTGGTGGTTATTGGGGTTATATCTTTACCGGCAATTTAGATTTAGCTAAGAAAATTGGGCTGAAAGCCCAAAGAAGAATAGAGTTTTTTAATAGTACTATTGATTGTAGGCTACTGGAGTATGAATTATATTCGGGTTCTCGAAGAGTAGAAAAATAAAAAAAGAGCGACTTTTAAAGTCGCTCTTTTTTATAGGGTAATTTGATTACCAAACTTGTGCTCGTGTATTTGGTTCACGATAATTTTTAGTGCCGGGTTGGATATTGAATGCTTTGTAGAAAGGTTCAAAATTGCTCAATGGAGCATTACATCTCCATTCGTTAGGAGAGTGAGGATCTGTAATAATTCTTGATACCATTTCTTCAGGACGTGTATTAGCTCTCCAAACTTGAGCCCAACTCAAGAAGAAGCGTTGGTCTGGAGTTAATCCATCGATTGTTTTGCCTTCTTTATATTGTTGTGTTTGTTGGAAAGCTTGGTAGGCAATAGTTACGCCACCCAAATCTGCTAAGTTTTCACCAATGGTTAATTCGCCATTTACATGTACCGTGTCTAATACCGTAAATTTATTGAATTGATCAATTACCACTTGTGCTTTTTTAGTGAATAAAGCAGCATCTTCTTCTGTCCACCAATCATTTAAATTTCCATCTGCATCATATTGTCTTCCTTGATCATCAAAGCCATGAGTCATTTCATGACCAATAACGCCACCAATACCACCATAGTTTACGGCGTCGTCTGCATCAAAATCAAAGAATGGATATTGTAAGATACCAGCTGGGAAAACGATTTCATTAAAAGCAGGATTGTAATATGCATTCACCGTTGGAGGTGTCATGCCCCATTCTTTTTTATCTACAGGTTTTCCTAATTTATCAATGTTCATTTGGAATTCCAATGCACTAGCATTCATAATGTTCTGTGCATAGTTATTAGGAACAATTTCTAATTTACTATAATCTTTCCAAGCATCAGGGTAGCCAATTTTCTTTAAAAAGGTATTTAATTTGGTCAGTGCTTTCTTCTTGGTTACGTTGCTCATCCAATCTAAATGTTGAATACGATCTGCATAGGTAGCTTGTAAATTATTAACTAAAGCCAACATGCGACTTTTAGCTTCTGGCTTAAAGTTCTTACTTACATATTCTTGTCCTAATAATTCTCCGATATTGCCATCAACCATAGATAAAACTCTTTTCCATCTTGGTTTTTGTTGTTGTTGGCCTCTAACTGCTTTGCCATAAAATTCGAAGCTTGCTTGATTGAAAGGGCTGCTCAAGAAAGATGCCATGCTATTTACTAAATGAAATTGTAAATAGTTTTTCCAGGAATCTAGATTTTGAGAATGTAACATTTCACTCCATTTTGCAAAATAATTGGGCTGTGCTATGATGAAGCTGTCTGCATTTTTAATGCCTAAGAAATTTAATAAACGCGTGCTCTCCAGCATAGGCATTGCTGTATGAGCACTTTTTTCACTAAACTTATTGTAGAGTTTGTAAGGGTCTCTCATTTCTACACGAGTCATGTGAGAACCTGCTAAAATCGTTTCCAGTTCAATAACCGATTTAGTCATTTCAGCAGCTCTATCCTTATGACCTAATAAAGTAAATACAGTTTCTACATATTTGGTGTAAGCATCCTTAATTTTCGAGGTACGGGCATCTGTTTTGAAATAATAATCTCTATCTGGCATGCCTAAACCAGCTTGTCCAAATTGACAAATTTGTTGAGTAACATTTTTATCGTCTGGTGAAATGTAAAATCCAAAAACTGGACTTAATCCAATCGTATGTTCATAACAAATTTCTTTTAGTAATTC
>JAURLW010000045.1 GCA_030831005.1 Bacteroidota bacterium | reverse complement strand
GATCACCTACAGCGCTGGTGTCTATTTTACCTTTTTCAATTATTTCTAAGTTATTGAAGGTGTCTGATAGGCTAGGCCAAATTAAGTCCCCTTTGTTTTTCTGAATAGAAGCTTCTAAAAAATAATGGATTTGATCACCAACACTAATATTTTTAGCATCTACTTTGCCTTGCACCGTAGCAGCAGTTTGTGCATGTGTGGCAAAGTTCCACAATAAAATGAAACCTATAAAGAGGATACGTTTCATAGTTTATCTATTTTTAAAAAAACCTTGTAAAATTTTTATATAATCGGCATGCGTTGGAATGCTCAATAAAGTAGCGTTTTGTTTTCTAAAACTTTTTTGTGCATACTGTTGATGGGCAACAAAGGCTTTGTGGTAATCGTATCTCACATTAGCATGGCTAGTGTCAATGCTTATTGTTTTACCCGACTCAGCATCTACATAATCTATCAAACCAAGATTAGGCATTTCGCTATCTAAAGGATCGCTAATATGAATGCCTATTAAATCATGTTTTCTTGCTGTAATCTGCAATTGTTTATCAAAGGGTTTTGAAATCAAGTCGCTGATTAGAAAACAAATTGTTTTCTTCTTAAGTGTAGTATTTAAAAATTGTAAGGCTTCTCCAATATCGGTCTGACTTTGCTCTTTTGGTTCTCTAGCAATAAGCTCGCGTATGATTCTTAAAATATGAGAACTTCCTTTTTTAGGAGGGATGTAAAACTCTACCTTATCGCTAAAGAAGATAACACCTACTTTATCATTATTTGTATTTGCAGAGAATGCTAATACGGCACAAATTTCAGTAATTAAGCTACGCTTATTTAATTGTTGTGTACCAAATAAGCTACTGCCACTGATATCTACCAATAGCATTAAGGTAAGTTCGCGTTCTTCTTCAAATACTTTTACAAAAGGAGTTTTAAAGCGAGCGGTAACATTCCAATCAATATTTTTAACGTCATCACCATATTGATATTCCCGCACTTCGCTAAACGACATGCCTCTACCTTTGAAAGCAGAGTGATAAGCACCAGAAAATAAGTGATTGCTTAAGCCTTTCGTTTTATACTCAATTTGCCTTACTTTCTTTAATAATTCAGTGGTATTCATCATTAGAAAAAGCAATTAAAGGTTTTAATTCGATTGCAAAACAGATTTGATAGCATTTGCCATTGCACTTGCACGTTCTTTAACTTGATCTTCTGTCCATCCGATACTTATAGCAGAAGAAATACATCTGCTCATAATGGCATCGCTTTGCGCAAAAGATTTAGTTGCATGATGTATGATTTGCGCTTTATGATCGGGATGAAGATGATTCATAAAGGCAGCATTTTTTAAATGATCCCATTTGCTGATATAATGCCAATTATTGCTATACCAATAAAAATTACCTGCAATGCCTTGTGCAGCAAATGCAGCTACTACTTTTTGGGTAAGCGCTTCATTTGGCAAAAAGAAACTAATAAAGGAACAACTATCGCCTTGCTCATCAGGAACAACTCGGAAACTAATTTCTGGTATAGTTTGTAAAGCTTCTTTTATAATTTGGTGATTACGTTGCTGTAAAGCTAGAAAACTGTCTAATCGTTTTATTTGTGCCAAACCCACAGCAGCATGTAATTCTGAAATTCTAAAATTATATCCAACAAATGGATGTAAGTCGGCACCTCTATCTTTCCCTGCATGATCATGGCCATGATCGCTATATTGGTCTGCCTTGGTATACACATCAGCATGCTTGGTCATAACTACCCCGCCTTCTCCACAAGTCATTGTTTTTACAAAGTCAAAAGAAAAAGTACCAGCATCGCCAATACTTCCTAAGGGTTTGCCTTTATAAGTGCCGCCAATAGCTTGACAAGCATCTTCTAAAAGTAAAATGTTATGTTCTTTACAAATAGCTTGTAAGGCATCTAAATCGGCCATAGAACCACACATATGCACCGGCATAATTGCCTTAGTTTTTGGAGTAATAGCATTTTTAACCGCTATTGGATCTAATGTTAGGGAGTTATCGATGTCTACTAATACAGGTATAGCACCAACAGAAACTACGGCTTCAAAACTAGCCACAAAAGTAAATGCGGGCATGATGATTTCATCTCCATAACCTATGCCCAATGCTGCCATAGCTGTTGTTAAAGCAGCTGTACCACTACTTACCAATTGTGCATGAGGCGTTTGGAAACGCTCTTTTATAGCATTTTCTAGTTCTATAGATTTCCAAATTCCTTTGCGAGCAGCATCAAAGCCATAACGCATTAAAATTCCCGTTTCTAAAACGTCGTTTACTTCTTTACGCTCATCAGCGCCAAATAATTCAAAACCAGGCATAGATTAAAATAATTGTAGAAAACAAAAATAGGTTTTAATAATCGATTTTTTTACTACTCAAAACTTAAAATTTTCTCAAAAAATAAGCCCCTTTTAGCCGCTCTTAACAATAAGTAACGTAGTTTTGATAAATAATTAAAGGGGTATGAAAATGAAATATGGAGTATTGATTGTTACAGGTGTTTTAACATCTTTGATTTTTACCGCTTGCTCGTCTGGCTCAACAGAAGCCGCTGCAAATCAGGATACCGTTGAAAAAGTACCTCCTCATTTACAGATAGAAGCAGTTCCTGCTTCTCCTAAATTCCCTGATGCTAAAATAGCTATTGCTACAGTGCAGGCTAGTTTGGATGCTGATGATTCTGTGAAAGTAGAGTTCAATTTTTCGGTTAAAGGATATGAACTAAGTGTGCAAACAGATGATGCTACTGATAAAGGGTGTAACAATGCCACTAAAGGTCAGCATATTCATTTTATTATGGATAACAAACCCTATACCGCATTGTATGAACCTAAGCACATTGTAAGAGTGGCTAAGAACTCAGACCATTATGTATTAGTGTTTTTATCGCGTTCGTATCACGAATCTATAAAAGAGAAAAAGGCTGCCCAATTGTATCACTTTAAAATTGACAAAAAAGGCAATCTTAGTCAATTAGAGCCTTCAAAAAAACCAATGCTATTTTATAGTCGCCCTAAAGGTGAATATATAGGCGCAGATATGGAAAAAGTACTTTTAGATTTTTATGTAGTTAATGCTAGTATTCATCCTGATAGTATGAAAGTAAAAGTGAACATTGTAAATCAAGGTAAAAAAGTAAAAAGAGATACAAGCTTTACGGCTACTACATGGGAGCCCTTATTTGTAAAAAACTTACGCCCTGGGAAAGCTACTATTACCATAAGCTTATTGGATCGTAAAGACAAGAAATTAAGTGGTTTGCACACCAGCGTTAGTCGTGAAATAACCCTAAAAAAAGCAACAGATACTAAATAGGGCTATCCTATTAATAATAAAATTAAGTATATTTGCACAGCAAGGTAGATTTGTTTATTGTTCGACCTTGCTTGTGTTATCAACAGAACTAATAAACGAATCAGTAAATACGCCTATCTACTCTCGTTTCTTAGTTTTTATTAAATAAAAATATGAAACGAATACAACAACTACTTGAAGATCGAATTCTTATCATAGATGGTGCCATGGGTACCATGATTCAGCGTCATCAGTTGCAAGAAGCTGATTACCGCGGCGATCGATTTAAAGATTGGCCAAGTGATGTAAAAGGCAACAATGATTTATTGTCTATAACGCAAGCGAGAATCATTACTGACATTCATAAGCAGTATTTATATGCAGGAGCAGATATCATAGAAACAAATACCTTTAATGCGCAAGTTGTTTCCCTAGCTGATTATGGCATGCAAGAATTGGCCTACGAAATTAATGTAGCTGCAGCTCGTTGCGCTAGGCAAGCCATTGAAGAATATGCTCAAGAAACAAATCAGCCAGGCATAGAGAAATTTGTTGCGGGGGCTATTGGTCCCATGAATAAAACACTAAGTTTATCGCCTGATGTTAATAATCCTGGCTTCAGAGCATTATCATTTGACGAAGCCGTAGCTGCATATTATGAGCAAGTAAAAGCTTTAGTAGCCGGTGGGGTAGATCTTTTATTGATTGAAACTATTTTCGACACCCTCAATGCTAAAGCTGCTATTGTGGCGATAAGTAATTACTTCGATGATCATCATCGCGAAGCCTTACCCATTATGATTAGCGGAACTATTACAGACGCTTCTGGCCGTACCTTAAGCGGACAAACATTAGAAGCATTTTATATTTCGTTGCAGCATGCTAAACCATTGAGTATAGGTTTGAATTGCGCATTAGGCGCTAACGAAATGAAGGCCCATGTAGAAGAATTAGCTTCCATAGCATCTTGTTATGTATCGGCTTATCCAAATGCTGGATTACCTAATGCAATGGGAGCATATGATGAAACCCCTTCGCAAACAGCACATTTTATTACTGATTGGGCAAATGCTGGTTGGGTTAATATTGTAGGTGGATGTTGTGGAACAACACCAGACCATATTAAAGCCATAGCAACAGCCGTTAGTCAATGTAAACCAAGAAAATTACCCGTTAAATTATAAATCTAAAT
>JAURLW010000044.1 GCA_030831005.1 Bacteroidota bacterium | reverse complement strand
GTTCACAAAATGCTGTTCTATATGCTCTAGATCCACAAACGGGAGAAAAAAGATGGGAATTCAACGCTGGTGGCAATATCCAAGGTAGCCCTTGTGTATATAATGACTGGGTATTTGTTATATCCGAGTTGGGTCAATTATTTAAACTCAATGCTTATACAGGCGAGAAATTACATGTTTTTGGCTTTACTTCTCAAATCTTATCTACGCCAATGGTAAAAGATGGCTTTCTTTATATAGGTGCTGGAGATGGTAATCTTTATTGCATTGATATAAATACAAATACTATAAAATGGACCTATACAACAAGCGGATCCGTTCATTCCTCACCTACTGTATTCAATAATTTGGTAATTGTAGGGAGTTATGACGCTAAAGTACATGCCGTTGATAAAAATACTGGCTCAGTCGTTTGGACATGTAGTACTTCAGGGCCCATTTATTCTTCTCCAACAGCTAAAGGCAACTTTGTTTATGTAGGCTGTGGCGACGGGCGTTTGTATGCTATAGATATAAATACCGGCAATAATGTATGGACTTACCAAACTGGTAGTGAAATACAAAGTTCACCTATTTGCTACAGTGGCAATATTATCTTTGGAAGCAACGATCAACAAATACATTGTTTAGACTCTGCATCTGGCAAAAAACGTTGGTCAGTATTAACAACAGATCGAATTGTATCTTCCCCATATGCTTTAAACCAAGTAATTTATGTAGGCGCGTACGACTATAATTTATATGCGCTAAGAATTATTGATGGTTCGATAAAATGGAAATTTAAAACTGATGGTTTAATAAAATCTTCGCCAGTTATTTATCAAAATAAAGTATTCTTTGGCAGTTACGATAAGTATTTATACGCACTAGATACCGCTAAGGGAACATTAGTATGGAAGAAGAGTATTAATGGATTAATAGAATGCTCACCTGTAGTTAATGGCCTTGACGGAGGAAATTATAATGCCTCGATAAGTGGAGCCTCGAAAGAATAAAAAAAACTATTTTATAAAAAAAGCGTCTCGGTTGAGACGCTTTTTTTATTCCTTCTATTAATATTAATTAGCAGCTTTGAATTTTTCCATAGCTACTTTAAGTTTAGGCAATACTTCCAATGCATCGCCAACGATACCATAATCTGCTGCTTTAAAAAATGGCGCTTCTGGATCTTTGTTAATTACCACTATAGTTTTAGAGCTATTAACGCCCGCTAAATGCTGAATAGCACCAGAGATACCAATAGCAATATATAAGTTTGGTCTGATAGTACCACCTGTTTGGCCCACATGCTCGTGATGTGGTCTCCAATGACTATCTGCTACCGGACGTGAACAAGCAGTTGCGGCGCCCATTACCTTAGCTAAGTCTTCAATTAAGTGCCAATTTTCTGGTCCTTTCATACCTCTTCCTCCACTCACTACTAATTCAGCTTCGCCTAATGGAATTGTTCCTGTTACTTTTTCAACGGAATTTACTTGGGTAGCAAAATCTGCATCGTTGATCGTTACTTCTACATTTTGAATTGCCGCAAGTCCTTCGCCTTTTGTAACACTAAATGTATTTGGCACTAAAGTGATTACTTTAACAGGAGATGTTATAGCGATAGTTGTAAATGCTTTACCTGAAAATACACTTTTCTTAACCTCAAAACCATTATTGTAAGTTGGATGTGCTATAGCACCAGCTACCATGCCAGCTTGCATTAATGCAGCTACCCTTGGCGCTACTGCTTTACCGCAAACGTCGTGAGGCGCAATTAGAATTGTTGCGTTATGTATTGTCGCTACATGTTGCATTGCTTTAGCAAATGCTTTAGCGGAAAAGGCATCAAACTTTGCATTATTCACATGCAATACTTCTTGAGCACCATAAGCACCCAATTCTTGCATTGCATCTTGTTGTGCACTGCCCAATACAAGAGCTGCAACTTTATCATTATTATGTTGGGCAATACTTGCCGCATATTGAAGTGCTTCAAATGTTTTCTTTTTAAAGCTACCGTTGATTTGTTCTGCTAATACTAAGATCATGTTAGTGTCTTTTAAAAAATTAAATAACTTTTGCTTCAGCATGTAATAATTGAACGAGTTGATCCATATTATCGGCATCAATCATTTTAACACCCGTTTTAGTTGCTGGCATTTCGTAAGCAACAATTTTACTTTGCGCTTGCGCACCTGTTCCAGATACAACAGCCAAAGGTTTCGTTCGCGCAGCCATAATGCCTCTCATATTTGGGATGCGTTGCTCTGCCATACCCTTTTGACAAGAAACAACTAAAGGCAAATTGCTTGAAATATGTTCTTCGCCTCCCTCAATTTCTCTAACTAAAGAAGCAGTGTTTCCTTCAACATCAAGTTTTGTTGCAAATCCTACATACTCTGTATCTAATAATGCAGCTAACATAGCACCAACAACACCATTGTTATAATCAATAGATTCTTTACCACATAATACTAGATCATACGATTGTGCTTTTGCATACGCTGCAATCTCTTGCGCAACCACGAGTGGATCGTTACTGTCAACATCTATACGAATAGCTTCGTCGCCACCCAAGGCTAGAGCTTTTCTAATTACAGGTTCTACTTCCGACTTGCCTACAGTAATCAAATGAACTGCAGTAGCCTTTCCAGCTTCTTTTAATTCCAACGCTCTTACCAAAGCATACCACTCATCATAAGGATTGATAATCATGGTTAATCCTTCAGTTGCAAATGCTGTATTATTATCAGTAAACGCAATTTTGGAGGTCGTATCCGGTACCTGCGCTATACAAACTAAAATTTTCATGGATTATTGATTTTACTTTTTTTTGAAATGCAAAAATAATACAAATTTACTACCCTTGTTAATTACTTGCTTTAATTAAATATAAGACTACGGGGAAATGGTCACTATAACCGTCAATCCAGTTATTGCCATCAAAAGAACGATGAGGATAACCTTTAAACTGACCCGTTTTAGCTATCAAAAAATTACGGTTAAAGACTTCTGCTTTATAATATCTCCAATGCGCATCATCATTTTTAAGAAAATTGCCGGTAAGCATTATTTGATCAAACAAACCCCATGCATCTTGATAGGCTAAGGTGCCTAAGCCTTTGTTATAGAATTTAATCCAAGGATTGTAAATTTCATTAAAGGCAGTAGCTGACTTTTCCTCCTTCGCACCCAATACATTTTTGACACTAGGGCTGGTTGGGTCATCATTTAAATCTCCCATTACAATTGCTTTAGTAGCTGGATTTTCCGCCATTAAGGAGTCTATCACTCGCTTACATACGCCCGCAGCTATAGCTCTAAGCGGAGCTGATGCTGCTTCTCCACCTCTACGTGAGGGCCAGTGATTTACAAACACATGCACCGTATCGCCTAATAAATTTCCACAAACATGAAGTACATCTCTTGTTTTGCCCCCCTTTTCACCTGTTTTAGCAATATCAACATTGAGCGATTCAGCATAAATAACCTTAAAATATTTGGGGTTGTATAGCAAACCGCAATCTATACTTCTTATATCTGGACCATCAAACCAAACATACTTATAATTTCTTGCAATAATCTCTGGTTGTTTTACTAAATCCTCTAATACTCGATCATTTTCAATTTCTGCAGTTCCCAAAATTGCAGGTCCATCTGGTGTTAGCTCAGTTCCTAGCTGACTAATTACCGTAGCTAAATTATGCAACTTCTTATAATACACTTCTTTAGTGTAATGATAAGGACCATTAGGAAGAAAATCCTCGTCCATTTTTTTGGGATCATTGATCGTATCAAAACAGTTTTCAAAATTATAAAAGGAGATCGCAGCTACCTGATAGCTTTTATTTTGAGCCTTTAGAACCGAGCTCATTGATAAACAAGCTAGTACTATTACAATATGTTTCATACTACAAATTTGGTGTTTTTTATTCAATCAAAATCATATGAATATAATTAATGTAAGATAGTTATCCACAAATGATATTATCTATTCATTAATAAATTTGATAAACAAAAAAATGACTAACTTTAAGGGTTATATTTACAATCTAAATCATAACAAGCAGCCAAGCTTTTAAATACCAAGTAAAAAATTAAAAATGAGTTTAAAAAAGATTTTCATCTTCCTAATAGCATTTTCTGCAATTTCTTTTAATGCTTGGTCTCAAAATAAGGCCATTGTGAAAGGGCTAATTATTAATCAGCAAAATCAATTACCAATCAGTGATGCTCAAATTGCATTACTTGAAAATAAATTAATAACCACTTCAGATGCGATTGGTAAATTTAATTTTAACCATGTACGTTTTGGTAAACAAACACTAAAAATTACCGGAAATAATATTGTTACATTTCAGTTAGAAATAGATATCAACAAGCCAATTGTAGATTTAGGCAATATAGCAGTTAAAACAAACGAAGCAATTGCTCCTGGTGCACAATTAAACATTCCATTAATTTCATTAGATGACAATGCATTGAGCGCAGATGATGATGGCACTAAATCGCAACAAGTATCAGGCGTATTGAGTGCATCAAAAGATCCATTTATCAATGCTGCAGCCTACACTTTTGGCACCTACCGTTTTCAAATGCGGGGATATGATAGAAATCAACAAACCGTTTTGATTAATGGTGCACCAATGAATGATGTAGAAACGGGCGATGCATTCTGGGGGCAGTGGGGTGGCTTAAACGACGTATTCCGCTCAAGAAATAATTCATACGGTTTGCAAAATTCTGATTATACGTTTGGAGGTCTTAATGGCAGCACCGTATTTGATGCTTCTGCTGCTGGACAAAGAAAACAAACAAGAGTATCCTATTCACTAACGAATAGAAGTTATAGAAATCGATTAATGTTTACCCAAAGTTCTGGATTGATGGCAAATGGATTTGCGTATTCAATATCCTTTTCAAAAAGATGGGCTCAAGAAGGTTATGTAGCGGGCACCTTTTATGATGCCTATTCATACTATTTAGGCATTAGTAAAAAACTTAAAAAAAGTACGTTCAATCTAATCAGTTTTGGAGCACCTACACGAAGAGGCAAAGTAGCTCCGGCCGTGCAAGAAGCCTATGACTTAGCAGGAACTAATTTTTACAATCCAAACTGGGGCTATCAAAATGGTGAAAAGAGAAATGCTAAAGTAGCTAATAGTTTTCAACCCGCGTTCATTGCTAATTGGGATTTTAACCCTAATTCTACTTTCCATCTTTCTACAACCCTATCCTATCAATTTGGCAAAAACGAAAACAGTACTTTAGACTGGTATAATGGGCAAGACCCAAGACCTGACTACTATAGGAAATTGCCAAGCTATTATGCGATAGAGAATCCTGCTTTAGCACAAGAAATCACTACCACGCTTCAAAATAATCCAACATTGTTACAATTGGATTGGGATCGTTTTTACCAAGCCAATAGAATGAATAGAGAAACCATTTTAAATGCCAATGGCATTATGGGCAACTCGATTACTGGAAATCGCTCCGTGTATGTCTTAAGTAATGACGTAGATGCTATCCAAAAAACATCTTTCAACACTGTGCTCCATAAAGAAGTAGATGAGCGCGTAAACCTATACGGCGGTTTTTTATACATCTCTCAAAAAACAGAAAGCTATAGAGAATTATCTGATTTATTAGGAGGTGATTTTTATGTCAATTTCAACCAGTTTGCTGCAAGAACTTATGCTGGTAATCCCAATTATATTCAAAACGACTTAAATACGCCCAATAAAATTTTACAAGTAGGCGATCGTTACAATTACAATTACATCAATCGTTTCACAAGGAGTCAATTATGGGGCCAAGCTACTTTTACTTATAATAAATTT
>JAURLW010000043.1 GCA_030831005.1 Bacteroidota bacterium | reverse complement strand
GCAAAAGCAAGAGTTAAATTTCATCTCAAAGAAGAAAAATGTGCAATTGGTAATGATGGTAAAGAAATATTACAACGTAAATTAGATCATCTATCAATTCCAATGAGTGCCCATAATATCAATGAGCTATGTTTATTCTATAAAAAAGAATCTTCACTTGATTTGTTTTATAGTATTGCTGTTGGGGCTTTAGATTTGAGAGATTTAAAAGAAATACCAAATACGGCTGGGAAATTACATACGCCATTTAGAGATATTAAAAATGACATTAAGGGCTTAACGCCAGAAGAAGTGTTGACTTCTACCAATCCACCAAAGGGTACAGAGTTAATTATTTTTGGTGAGCATTCTGATAAGGTTTTATATAAATTGGCAGCTTGTTGCCAACCCATCCCTGGTGATGATGTATTTGGATTTGTTACAGCAGGCGAAGGATTGAAGATACATAGAGCCGATTGTCCAAATGCGCCACAACTTTTAGCCCATTATGGCCATAGGGTTATTAAAACGAAATGGGCTAAGAATAAAGAAATTACCTTCTTGGCGGGTATTCGTATTGTAGGATTAGATGACGTAGGTATTATTCAGAAAATTACCAATATTGTTTCTGGTGATTTAAAGATAAATATGTCTTCTATGAGTATAGATACTAAAGAAGGACTTTTTGATGGTAGTATTAAAGTATTCGTGCATGATCGAGAAGAGCTTGATGTTTTGTGCGACAGATTATCAAGAATTCAAGATATTCATACGGTAGAGCGTATAGAGCAAAAAAATGATTAATATGAGCTATTCCTTATTAGAAAAACAACTCAAAGAGATTGCAGATCTTCAATATGCAAGCGCGGTATTAAATTGGGATCAGGAAACCTATATGCATATTAAAAGCAATGCCTCTAGATCCAGACAAATTGCTACTTTAGCTACCTTGGCCCACCAAAAGGCTTGTTCATCAGAATTAAAGAAAAGTATTGATACTGCTCTACAAGAGGATTTGAATGAGGAACAAAAGGCAAATGTATTAATTGCCCTAAAAGATTATAATAAAGCAGTTTTGCTACCAGAAGATTTTGTAAATCGATTGAGTATACAAACAAGTAAGACCTATCATTCTTGGGTAGCAGCAAGGAAACAAAATGAGGTAAGTATTTTCTTACCTGATTTATCAGAAATGATAGCATTAAAGAAAGAACAAGCATCTTTTTTTGAGGCAGTTCATCCCTATGATGCCTTATTAGATGAATATGAACCTGGTGCTACCATTGCGCAGTTAGACCCTTTGTTTAGCTCTTTAAAGCAACAATTAACACCTTTATTGCAGGCTATTCAAAATGCTAATACAGTTGATAATCAAGTATTACGTCAGTTTTATGATAAACAACAACAGTGGGATTTTTCTATAGATGTATTGCAACATATCGGCTATGATTTTGATGCGGGTAGACAAGATTATGCAGAACATCCATTTACTACTTCCTTTTCAGCGCAAGATGTTCGTATTACTACTCGAGTAGATGAACATGATTTTTCTAATTTACTTTGGAGCTCTATTCATGAAGCTGGCCATGCCTTGTACGAACAAGGTATAAGAGATGATATGTATGGAATGCCTATTGGTAGTGCTTGTTCTTTATCAATTCATGAATCTCAATCTAGAATTTGGGAAAATAATATTGGTAGAGGAAAATTGTTTTGGAAGTGTTGGTATCCCAAATTACAACAACAGGTAAGTGGTTTTAAGACAACTTCATTAGAACAATTTTATGCAGCTATCAATAAAGTTGCGCCTTCCTTAATAAGAACTGAGGCTGATGAGTTAACCTATCATTTTCATGTAATGATAAGATATGAAATTGAAAAAGGACTCATTGACGGTTCCATTCAAGTAAAAGATATTAAACAGGTATGGAATGAATATTATCAAAATTACTTAGGTATTCATGCACAAGATGACAGAGATGGGGTATTGCAAGATATTCATTGGAGTCATGGTAGTTTTGGTTATTTCCCTACCTATACTTTAGGTAGTTTGTATGCCGCACAGTTTTATGCATTTGCAAAGCAAGCCATTCCAGATTTAGAACGTAATTTGGAGCTCGGGCATACTAAGGAATTCTTAAAATGGTTAAGAACTTCCATTCATGCATTTGGTCGTCGATATACATCTGATGAGCTATGCAAATTAGTCACAGGTACTTCTTTAGATACGAAATACTTCTTCGAATACGCCAATAAAAAATACAAAGAAATCTATAAGTTCTAATGACTGCTAGATTTTTTAATACAGAATTGAGCTTGGAGGAAAAATTATTTCTTCAAGATAGCTATGAAAAGAATAAAAAGAAATTTATACGAAATACATTATTCATAAGTTGTGTTGCCTTTCTTATTTCCATAAGTTCGTTATTCAAATTTGATATGGATACCAAGGAGGTTTATCTCAATTGGTTTGTTTTTGCATGTGTGCAACTTGTGTTATTTTCTATTATTGCAATAAGTTCAGTGATTGTCTACTTCATTAAAATCCACCCACTTAAAAAAGATTATTTATGCAACCATAAGTTAATTGAGGTTGTAAGCATAACTAAAAAGGTACATATGAAAGCAAGTAATTCGTATCATTTTTATGTGCTTTCCGCATTTCGACTCTCTTTTGAGGTAGATCAAATCTTATATGATCAGTATGATGTAGACGATGAACTAAACTTGGAACTAAGTTATTATTCCCATGTCTTTTTGGGATGTTATTAAAAAAGGCTACCGTTTTGGTAGCCTTTTTTAATTAACCGTGTAATTCGCTTAAATAACGCTCCGCATCTAATGCGGCCATACAGCCACTTCCTGCTGCAGTTACTGCTTGTCGGTAGTTTTTATCTTGTACATCGCCACAAGCAAAAATACCAGGCATATTTGTTTTAGATGTACCTGGGGTAGTTAATATATATCCGTGATCATCTAAATCTAATACCTCTTTAAATAAATCTGAATTAGGTTGGTGTCCTATTGCTACGAAAAAAGCTTGAACAGGTATGGTGCTTTCTTGATTGGTTTTGTTATTTAAAACGCGCATACTTTCAACTTTATGCTCCCCAAGAATTTCAATGGTTTCGGTATTCCATAAAACCTCGATATTGCTCGTTTTCAACACGCGATCTTGCATCACTTTACTAGCTCTCATGCTATCTTTTCTGATAAGCATGCTTACTTTATTGCATATTTTAGATAAGTACAAAGCTTCTTCGCATGCGGTATCACCTGCACCTACAATAGCCACATCTTTCCCTTTAAAGAAAAATCCATCGCATACAGCACATGCAGAAACCCCATGGCCATTAAGACGTTGTTCAGATTCTAAACCTAACCATTTTGCTGAGGCACCTGTAGCAATGATGATTACATCCGATTCAATCGTATGCTCTTCGTCGATGGTAGCTACATATGGTCTTTTAGAAAAGTCTATGCTTGTTACCATGCCCCATCTAATATCTGCTCCCATTCGTTTTGCTTGGGCTTCGAAATCCATCATCATTTGCGGACCCATGATACCTTCTGGATATCCAGGGTAATTTTCCACTTCTGTAGTGATGGTTAATTGTCCACCTGGTTGAATGCCTTGATATAATATAGGGTTTAAATTAGCTCTTGATGCATAAATTGCTGCGGTATATCCTGCAGGACCAGATCCTACTATGAGTACATTTGTTTTTTCGTTTGCCATGTTTTTTTAATTTGGATAAACAAAATACGATTTTTTATTTAACTACAATAATTGTTTTGAAACTTGAGCCATAACCTGCCCAAACACCCAATGCTCCGTTACTTATATTAGACATAATAGCTGATGGAGAAGAAAAGGGATTACCTACAGAGTTAGTAGAAAACTCTAGTGTATTCCAGAAATTATAGACTGATTTTTCTATGGCACACCATTTCACTTGTATTGTATCGCCTATGATAAAATTAGAAAAAGTGTTAGTTGAGGTGTCATTAATCTTGTCGTAACCTCTTTCTAATCGAACATCAAAACTGGTACCGTTGATTATTTCATCACTATAAACTGAATTTCTTGCGGTAAAGAATGGTTCTTGATTTCTTTTAGTAAAATACCTTACAAAATTGCCCAATGTATCAGGGTCGGTATAGCGTGCAAAAATAGTTACTTCATTAGAATCAGCTCCATTAGTAATTGGGCGTTTTACAGCCCACATAGAATCTAAGCTTTTTACAATTGGAATTTTGGTGCTCGCCTCATATACCTTACCTAAATACTGAATTTTCAATTTGTATACTTGTCCGGGTACGCCTACAAAACTACTGTCTTGAGGAGCTACTTGATAAGCGTTGTTTAGTTCTATCAACTGAATAGTTCTGTTTGCATCACTAACTTCTACAATTGCACCTCTAGCAATACTATTTATAACGGTATTAAAATTCAATGGTTCTGTTACGCCTATAGCATTTGTTAGAAAAACTATAGGTGTTTTTCCTGTTTCAATTTGTCCATCTACTACCAATTTCTTGGTTTCAGCATTGTTTAATTGAAAGGAAACTGTTTTTTCGCAGCTGCTTAAAAAGATAAGGCTGAGAAATAGTAATGTGTAATTTTTATAGATAGTTGCCATCGTTGGTGTAGAGTAATGGTTTTAATTTATGATACAATTCAAAATAGTCGTAGTATTTTTTTAAGGTATTCCAGAACTTTTGTTTGAAAGGATCGTTTTTAAATTCAACATATAAGTAACTCATCGCTGATTTATTGAAACGTGTAGGGTAGATGTGTATTGGAATATTTTCTTGCCCATTTAACTTAGCCATTAAGCAGGTAACGTACAACTGAGAAATCAACACATCGGTCATAGGTATGCAACCAACAGTAACACAGCCTCCATGAATATAAATATTGCCTCCTAATTTTTGACTATTGCTCATGGTTCTATCTACTAAATTGGGATAACTTATAAGCATAGATAAATAGTATTCACTATGTGGATTAAATTGATCTATAAAATAAAAACCTTCAGGTACTTGACGGTCGCCTTCATATTGTTTGGGGCCTAATAATCCTGATAATGCACAAACTCTATAGGTTTTTACTAACTTATATTCTTCTGTGTTGGTATCTCTTGCCCATAATTCCAATTCGTTTTGGTATTTAAAGGAGCGTAGATAAATATCTTTAGGAGGAAACTTTAAATTCTTTTTAGTGAAGTATTTTTTAATAGTGTCTTGATAGGTATTCATGGCTTGCTGAACCCTTGGTTGTGACAATTGACTTGCTTTAAACGCTTCGAGATTCGTTTGTGCAAGAGTTGTCTTGGCAAAGACTATATAAAAACATACTAGTAGTAAGTATCGAAAATGCATTAAGGGGCTATAGTTTAATCTCTACAAAGGTAGGGAAGCAATATGGATTTTGATTTAATTAAAACGTGAAAGAAAATAAAAAAAAGGTGCCTTATGGCACCTTTTATATATTGTTTTTTTATAGGTTTCCTCTACTTGCTTGTTCGCGTTCAATGGATTCAAACAAGGCTTTAAAATTACCTGCACCAAAGCTTTTTGCTCCTTTTCGTTGAATAATTTCATAGAATAATGTAGGGCGATCTTCAACAGGTTTGGTGAAAATCTGTAATAAGTAACCTTCCTCATCTCTATCTACAAGTATTTTTAATTCTCTTAAGGGTTCAATTGATTCATCAATTTTACCTACGCGATCTAGTAAATCATCGTAATAAGTATTAGGCGTGTCTAAAAATTCTACACCACGTGCTTTTAAAGCTCTAACGGTAGTTATGATATCACTAGTAGCAATGGCAATATGCTGAACGCCTTCGCCCTCATAAAAATTGATATACTCTTCAATTTGCGATTTTTTCTTTCCTTCTGCAGGCTCATTAATAGGAAACTTTACATAGCCATTTCCATTACTCATTACCTTACTCATCAATGCAGAATATTCAGTAGTGATTTGTGTATCGTCGAATGATAGAATATTCGTGAATCCCATCACTTCTTCATACCATTTTACCGTATCATTCATTCTGTTCCATCCTACATTACCCACGCAATGGTCTACATATAACAATCCTACATCAGAAGGGTTGTATGCGCTTTCCCATTTTCTAAAGCCAGGCATAAAGATGCCATTATAATTTTTTCTTTCTACGAAAAGATGAACAGTTTCTCCGTAAGTATAAATACCTGAGATTTTCACTTCACCATTTTCATCTTGAAGGGTATAAGGAGCTACATAAGATTTGGCACCTCTTTTAATGGTTTCATCATAGCTTTTGTAGGCATCATCTACAGCTAATGCTAGTATTTTAACGCCATCACCATGTGCTTTAACATGCTCTGCAATTTCGTGCTTACTACTCAAAGCAGTGGTTAGCATTAAACGTACTTTACCTTGTTGTATAACATAGGATACTCTGTCTTTTAAGCCAGTTTCTGGGCCTGCATAGGCAAGGGATTGGTATCCAAATGCGGTTTTATAATAGTGAGCAGCTTGTTTTGCATTGCCTACATAAAATTCTATATAATCAGTTCCATTTAAAGGTAAAAACTCGTTACCTGGATTGTTTTGTAATTTTTCTGCTAAAGTAAGTGACATATATTTTTGTTTATTTATTTAATATTATAACCAGCTATTTTTATAAGAAGCATCTTCAATAGCCAATGCTTCTTCTGTTAAATGTAATGGGTGGAAAGTGTCTACCATAACCGCTAATTCTTTGGTTTCTGTTTGCCCAATACTTTTTTCTACAGCACCAGGATGTGGTCCATGCGGAATCCCAGCTGGATGCAAGGTAAGCATACCTCTTGTTACATGTTTGCGACTCATAAAGTCACCATCAACATAATACAATAATTCATCACTATCAATATTACTATGGTTGTAAGGTGCTGGTATAGATTGTGGGTGATAATCGTATAGACGTGGAACAAAAGAACAGATTACAAAATTATTTGCATCAAATTGTTGATGAACGGGAGGTGGTTGATGTATACGACCAGTGATAGGCTCAAAATTATGTATAGATGTTTTGTAGGGATATTCGCAACCATCCCATCCTACAACATCAAAAGGATGATTAGCATAGGTCATGTCATACATGAAATTCTTTTTTTT
>JAURLW010000008.1 GCA_030831005.1 Bacteroidota bacterium | reverse complement strand
CATTATTGTAAGCAGAACAAGCCCCATGTTCTTAGAGAAATTATTAGAATTAGAAGTGCCAGAAATTTTAGATGGTTTAATTACCATTAAAAAAGTAGTGCGTGAACCAGGGGAGCGTGCAAAAGTAGCTGTAGAAAGCTTCGATGATCGTATTGATCCAGTGGGTGCATGTGTAGGTATGAAAGGTAGCAGAATTCATAGCATCGTGCGTGAATTGAAAAATGAAAATATCGATATTATTAATTTTACTACCAATACATCTTTGCTTATCCAACGTTCGTTAACACCTTCTAAAATCAATCGTATTGATTTAGATAACGAAAACAAACAAGCACAAGTATTTTTAGAATCTGATCAAGTATCATTAGCTATTGGTCGTAAAGGGGTTAATATTAAATTAGCTCAAGAGCTTACCGGCTATACCATCGATGTATATCGTGATGTAGTAGAGCAAGATGCTGAATATGATATTGACTTAGATGAATTTAGCGATGAAATAGAACCATGGATTATTGATGAGTTCAAGAAAATTGGCTGCGATACTGCATTAAGCGTATTGAATTTGTCGGTAGAAGAATTAGTAAGAAGAACAGATTTAGAAGAAGAAACAATTGTAGAAGTGCATAGCATTTTAAATGCTGAATTTGAAGATGAATAAAACTATTTATTCGATTCTAATTCAAAGTAAAAGTGCATAAATTATTGATTAAAAAAACGAATGGCAACAGAAAATAAAACACCCAGAATTTTGGCAGCAGCCAAAGAATTTAATATCGGTAAGGAAACCTTAGTGGAGTTTCTTACTGGTAAAGGGTTTGACGTAAACGCAAGTAATCCTAATACAAAGCTCAGTGAGCCCATGTATGATGCACTTCAAGCTGAGTTTGCCAAAGATAAATTGGTAAAAATAAAGAGCGAGTCTATCGCTTTGCCAAAAGGTGGTGCAGATGCAGCTAAAAAACCTAAAGAAGAAGTAGTAGCTGCTAAGCCAGAGAAAGAGCTAGTTGCAAAAGAAGAGCCAAAAGTAGAAGTAGCAACAGCTCCTAAAACAAGTGCTAAGAAAGCAAAAACGAGAGAAGCAGATGATGAGCAAATGGCTCCGAGTAAAGAACTTGTTGAAGAAAAAGAAGTAAGTAAAGTCGCAGGTCCAAATATTTTAGGCAAAATCAACTTAGACGAAATAAATCAAGCAACGCGCCCTAAAAAAGGTACGGCTAAGAAAACAGATAATGCGGCTGATAAAAAAACAGCTAAAACATCGGATAAGGAAGTAGCGAAAACTACAAAAGCTAAGAAAACAGAAGAAGCACCAGCTGAAGAAAAAAAGGTAGTTAAGAAAACAACAAAACCTAGTATAACAGAAGCACCCTTAGAAGTACCTGCAGCTCCAGCAGTAGAAGATCCAACTGCTCCAGCTTCACTAGAGCATATTGAGATGAAATCACCTCAATTGTCGGGACCAAAAATTATTGGTAAAATTGATTTACCAGTAAATAGCGGAAGTGATCGTGGTCGAGGCGGAAATGCCAGCGAAAAAGAGAAACGAAAAAGAAAACGCATTCCGGTAGATAAAAAACCAGACGGTACAACAGGTACAGGTGGTAATCCTAATGCACCTAGACCAGCCCAAGGAAATCAGCCGAACAGACCAGGTGGATTTAACACTAATCGTCCAGGTGGCGCTCCGCAAGGTAATCGTCCAGGTGGTGGCAATAATAATAACCGCAATAATAATTACAGAGGTAATAACGATAATAGAGGTGGCGGTGCAAGCAATGTACCTACTGAAATTGACGCAAAAGATATTCAAGAAAAAATAAGACAAACGCAAGCTAAACTTGCGGGTGGTGGAAGAAACAATAAAAATACCAAATCTAAATATCGTCGTGAGAAACGCGATGATATGGCAGAAAAAAGAGCTTTATTAGAGCAATCTGGCGATAGTAAAGTAGTACAAGTAACCGAGTTTATTTCGGTGAGTGAGTTTGCTAATTTATTAGATGTGAGCTTTGCCGATGTGATCAGCAAATGTATGGGCTTAGGTATCATGGTTTCTATTAACCAACGTTTAGATGCTGAAGTATTAGAATTGGTAGCAGAAGAGTTTGGTTATACCGTAGAATTTATTGGTGTACAACAAGAAGCAGAATTAGAAGAAGAAGATCAAGATAACGAAGAAGAATTAGAATCAAGAGCACCTATAGTTACTATTATGGGTCACGTAGATCATGGTAAAACTTCCTTGCTCGATTATATTAGAAGTGCTAATGTAGTAGCTGGTGAGGCAGGTGGTATCACCCAACATATTGGTGCTTACCAGGTATTAACTGCAACTGGCAAAAAGGTTACCTTCCTAGATACTCCAGGTCACGAAGCCTTTACCGCTATGCGTGCGCGTGGTGCTAAAGTAGCCGATGTAGCGGTTATTGTAGTAGCTGCCGATGATGCGTTGATGCCTCAAACAAAAGAGGCGATTTCGCATGCTCAAGCTGCAAGCTTGCCGATGATTTTTGCAATTAATAAAATTGATAAAGAAGGCGCTAATCCAGAAAAAATTAAAGAACAATTAGCGGGTATGAACATTCTTGTTGAAGACTGGGGTGGTAAATATCAAAGTCAAGAGATATCAGCTAAAAAAGGATTGAATATCGATTTATTATTAGAGAAGATTGCTTTAGAGTCTGAGTTACTAGAACTTAAAGCAAATCCAAATAGAGCAGGTGTAGGTTCGGTTATTGAAGCGTCTTTAGATAAAGGTCGTGGGTATGTAACTACGATTCTCGTTCAAAATGGAACTTTAGAACAAGGTCAAATGATTGTTTCGGGTCAGCACTTTGGTAAAGTAAAAGCGATGTTTAATGAGCGCGGACAACGTGTTACAAAAGCAGGACCTTCTGCACCCGTTCAAATTTTAGGTTTGAATGGTGCACCTCAAGCAGGGGAGAAATTCAAAGTGTATGATGATGAGAATGAAGCTAAAGATGTAGCAACCCATCGTGCACAAATTATACGTGAACAAGGTATTAGAGCGCGTAAGCACTTAACGCTTGATGAAATTGGTCGTCGTTTAGCATTGGGTAACTTTAAAGAATTACCAATCATTATTAAAGGTGACTTTGATGGATCGGTAGAAGCCTTGAGTGACTCTTTACAAAAATTATCTACAGAGGAAGTAGCGGTAAATGTGGTGCATAAAGCAGTAGGACAAATCACTGAAAGTGATGTCTTATTAGCAACAGCATCTGATGCTATCATCTTAGGTTTCCAAGTACGTCCTTCTTTGCAAGCGGGTAAATTAGCAGAGCAAGAGAATATAGAAATTAGAACCTATTCTATTATTTACGAAGCTATTGAGGAAATCAAAAGTGCCATGGAAGGTTTATTGGAACCAAAAGTGGAGAAGAAAATTGTTTCCAATATCGAAGTACGTGAAGTATTTAAAATTAGCGGCGTAGGTACCATTGCAGGTTGCTATGTACTGGATGGAAAAATGACACGTCAAACGAAACTTAACATTATCAGAGAAGGTATCGTTATTTACCATGGAGAACTATCCTCATTAAAACGCTTTAAAGATGATGTGAAGGAAGTAAACGCAGGTTATGAGTGTGGTTTGATGGTAAAAAACTATAACGATGTAAGAATCGGAGATATTATAGAAGGTTATGAAGAAGTATCGGTAAAACGAACTTTGTGACGACCATAAAAAATGTAAAGCCGTTAGCCTATTATTTAGGTTAACGGTTTTGTTTAATATAGCAAGTCCAAAAGAAAAAGCATGATTGATAAATTAGAAGCCATTAAGGCAAGATTTGAACAACTTGGCGTAGCACTTACCAATCCGGAGATTGTGAGTGACAATAAAAAGTTTTCTCAAACAAGTAAAGAATATAGAAAATTAGAAAAAATTGTAGAAGCCTACAAACGTTATAGGTCATGTATAGATGGTATTGCTTTCGGTAAAGAGGTACTTGAGACTGAAACCGATGCCGATTTAAGAGAAATGGCAAAGGAAGAACTCGAAGCTCAAAATAAAAATAAGGAAGAACTAGAAGAGGAAATTCGTCAATTGCTTATTCCAAAAGATCCACAAGATGAAAAAAATGCAATCATTGAGGTACGTGCTGGTACGGGTGGCGATGAAGCAAGTATTTTTGCCGGCGATTTATTGCGCATGTACATGCGTTTTTGTGAGCGTAAAGGATGGAAGATTGCTTTATTGAGCGAAGCAGAAGGCACTGTTGGTGGATATAAAGAAATACAATTAGAAGTAACGGGTGACGATGTATATGGCACCTTAAAATTTGAAAGTGGTGTACACCGAGTACAGCGCGTACCCGCTACCGAAGCAAGTGGTAGGGTGCATACCTCTGCAGCTACGGTTGCTGTAATGCCTGAGGCAGATGAAATAGATTTCGAATTAAAAGAGTCGGACCTTAAAATGGAAACGGCACGAAGTGGTGGTGCTGGAGGACAGAATGTAAATAAGGTGGAAACTAAAGTAATTTTAACCCACGTGCCTACAGGAACGGTTATTACATGCCAAACAGAGCGTACACAATTAGGTAATAGAGAAAAAGCTACGCAAATGATGCGTACAAAATTATACGAAGAGCAAGTACGTAAATATGAAGAAGAAATTGCGAATAGAAGAAAGAGTTTGGTAAGTACTGGAGACCGTTCTGCAAAAATCAGAACCTATAACTATCCGCAAGGAAGAATTACCGATCATAGAATTAATATGACCATTTATAATTTAGATGATTTTATGAACGGCAATATTGGCGATATGATTGAAGCTTTACAATTTGCTGAAAATGCAGAAAAAATGCAAGCGGGCGAAACCCTATAAACAATATAAAACTATAAATTACGTTTTAATAAACGAATAAATACCTATGGAAACGAATAACTTTGATATGCTATCTATTTTTAAAGTCATTTTAAATAAAAGAAAATTCATTGCCAGTGTAGCCTTATTGGCAGCAGGGGTAGCTATTCTATTTACAGCTGTTAAGAAACCTATCTATAAGGCAGAAACGGCATTTTTTGTTGCTAATCCTCTAGTAGCGGATCGTGCTAACGTATACCAATTTAATAATGCGTTTATTTTAGACCATTTTGCAGAAGAAAAGGATGTTGATAAAGTAATGGCTATTGCTAATGGTGCTATTATGAGAGATACCTTAATAGCACGCATGCAATTAGATGCTCATTATAATTTATCCTTACAAGATCCTAAATCGTTTAATGAAATACATGATAAAATTCAAAGTAATTTCAACATTAAAAGAACAGAAAATACCAATTTGGAACTGAGCTTTAAAGATCACGATCCTCAATTTGCAGCTACTTGTGCCAATGCAATAGCTCAAACTATTGCAGATTTATACCAAGCGCACTATAACCAAACACGTTTGAGTATTCATAAAACACTTAGTGAGAAAGTATTAGCACTTGATCAAGAAATAAAAACCATGTCAGATTCTTTAGCTGTATTAAGAACAAGAACGGGTGTTTATGATTTAATTGCGCCTAATAGAAAAAATACGGTACAAGGTACGATACGTTCTAACGGTAGTGCAAGTTTTGCAAATGACTTAGAAGCATTACAAAATATTGAGGCTATTAAAGATCAATTGGTAATTGATAGAGCTAATACAGCTACTTTATTAAATCAATTTGCAACGGCTACCACCTTAAAAGAAATACCGCTGATTAAAATTATTTCTAAAGCCTATACGCCTACAAAATCTACAGACTTAGGATTTGTAGTCAATGCCTTAGTTGCATTTTTGTTGGCTTTATTTTTTAGTGCTGTACTAGTTGTTCTTCAGCATTCTCTTAAACACGTTTTGAAGGCCTAATGCAAAACTTCATTTGGGAATCTAATAAATTTTCAAAGACTGCCGTACTTGTATTTTTACTAAGTATGGTCACAGCTCTTTTAACTTCCAATTGGTTGTTTATGGGCATTCCCTTTTTTTTAATGTTTTGCTTCGTTTTAGTATTAAACTGGAAGCTTGCTTATTGGATACTGCTCGCCTCGGTGCCTATTTCTATAACATTTTATTTTTTTAACGATTCCCTTTCTACTTCTTTGCCCGATGAGCCTATCATGTGGATGATGTTGTTAGTTGGGGTTTTTGTAATAGCACATCAACCACAGCGTATCAAAAAAGAGTGGTTAAGCCATCCTCTAATACTTATGATTGGCTTACAGTTTATATGGATGCTTATTGCTATTGCATTTTCCAGCAATGTACTCTTATCCGTTAAATTTGGTTTGGCTAAGATTTGGTTTCTTAGCTCTTTCTTAGTTTTACCGTATTTGGTTTTTAAAGAAAAAAAAGATTTCAAATTAGGTTTTATTCTTTTTTTCATGGGCGTTTTTATAACTACCCTCATCATTTTTGTTAGGCACGCGCTTATTGGATTTGATTTTCTAAAAATCTATAAAGCAATTGGAGAGCTTTATCAAAATCATGTAGATTATTCTACAGTCTTGTCTATGCTTTTCCCAGCGATGTGTGCTACCTTCCCACTTACTAAAAAATGGCCTTGGTATGCACGTGTGTTATGGTTGTTGGTGATTTTATTCTTTTTGCCCGCTATTTATTTAACCTATGCAAGAGCTGCCATCCTTGCCTTGCTATTTGCCGGTGTTATTTATTTGGCAATACGATGGAAATTAGTGAATTGGGTAATGCCACTTTTTTATGTAGCCGTTATTTGCTTACTAAGTTTCATGATACGTAATAATAAGTACATCGACTTTAGACCCAATTATGATCATACGTTTATGCATTTTACTTTTACCGATCATATTATTGCTACGTTTAGAGGAGAAGATATGTCGTCGATGGAGCGCTTGTATCGTTGGGTGGCTGGAGCGAGAATGAGTAAAGAGCATCCTATTGTAGGTTACGGACCTAATACTTTTTATTATAACTATAAACCCTATGCGGTTACTTCCTTCAGAACGTATGTAAGTCGAAATTTAGAGCATTCTACTTCGCATAACTATTTTTTATACATGCTTGTAGAGCAAGGTTGGCCGGCATTGATTTTATATGGATTATTAGTAATGCTCTTTTTCTATATTGCTCAAAAAACCTATCACCGTTTTAGTCCAGGTTTTTATAGACAAGCTACTATTGCAGTAGCTACTATGTTTGCTGCAGGTTTTGTAAATAATTTCTTTTCAGAATTAATCGAAAATCACAAAGTAGGTGCTTTATTTTATCTAAGCATTTCACTCTTAGTGATCTTAGATTTAAAAAGCAGAAAGGAAGCTAATTCCCTCCATTAATTAGGGTCTACCCAAGCCCCGTGTTCTTTTAATAAGGCTATTAATTCGTTCACGGCATCTTTACTAGGTATATTCTTACGCACTACATCTTTGTTTTTATACAAACTGATTTTATCGACTCCACTTCCTACGTAGCCAAAATCGGCATCTGCCATTTCGCCCGGACCATTAACAATACAGCCCATAATAGCAATTTTAACACCTTTTAAATGATGCGTTACCGCTCTTATTTTAGCAGTCGTTTCTTGCAAGTCGAATAAAGTTCTGCCACAAGAAGGACAAGAAATATATTCTGTTTTAGAAATACGGGTTCTGCTGGCTTGTAAAATGCTAAATGCTGTATTATTTACAAAGCTCTCAATAGTTTGTGTTTCTTGATAAGTTCTGCCTTGTGTTGATAGGTTTGCTTGCTGCTGCATATGGCTATATGCTTGGCTATGCAAACTTAAAATTAAGCCATCGCCAAAACCGTCTAATAAAAGTCCACCTGTTTGCACAGCAAAATTTACAAGATGTTCATCATTATTATCAGCCGCGCTTTCTGCAAAAAGGATACATGGTGTCGTAATTCCTTTTTCAATAAATCTGTTGAATACATAGCGCAAGCTGGCCATAGCCATTGTTTGGTTGGTATAGAGGCAAAAAACTACATTTTGTTGCTGTGCAATAGTTTGTAGGGTCTCCCAATTAATTGCTTGATTATTACTAAAGCAATCTACAATTACAAAATTTAATAAAGGATGTTGTTGCGAAGCACTTAAAAAAGTATCGGTATTAAAAAGTGGATAGGTTTGTACTAAGCCGGGCGACCAAATACTTGCGTCTACAATAGTTTGCAAGGTGCCAGGTAAGGCAATAGTAGGTAGTTGATCATGCGTATAAATAAAGTCTGGAGCGCTATCACTAATATTCCATTTATCACTATCTTCTTGATATTGATAACCGATACTTGCTAATAATTCATAATTAACTGCCGCAGCTTTACTTACATCTGCAATGACAACAGGCACTTGTTGTCCGCCAATAGTGCTTACACTATGCGTGTTTCTTCTTTTGTACTGATAGGGGCTGTAAAATAATTTTTCAATAGTAGGCAATTCACTGTTTGTTGTTTCAGGCAATTGCGTATATTTTTTTATGATAGCATGACAAACAGGAATTTCAAATTCTGGATCTTCGGTTAGCGAAACACGGATTGTGTCGCCAATGCCATCTTCTAATAAGGTGCCAATGCCCATAGCACTTTTAATACGACCATCTTCACCATCGCCAGCTTCCGTTACGCCTAAGTGCAGCGGATAACATTCTTTAAATTCTTCTTGCATTTTTTGAACCAACAAACGATAAGCTTGCACCATTACTTGCGGGTTACTACTTTTCATGCTTAAAATAATTTCATGAAAATCATGGCTTCGAGCAATTCTTAAAAACTCCATAGCACTCTCTACCATACCTATAGCCGTATCTCCGTATCGGCTCATTATACGATCGCTAAGCGAACCATGATTGGTGCCAATGCGCATGGCAGTGCCATTGGCTTTGCATATTTTAACAAGCGGAGAAAATCGCTCGTGAATTCGTTGTACCTCTGCAGCATATTCTTCATCCGTATATTCTAATACATCAAACTTTTTTTTATCGACATAATTGCCTGGATTGATACGTACTTTTTCAACAATGCCCGCAGCAATTTCAGCTGCATTGGGTGTAAAGTGAATATCGGCTATGAGAGGGGTTTGATAACCTTTTTCTCGGAGTGCATCTTTAATAGCTCTTAAATTTTCTGCTTCTTTTTTGCTTGGCGCTGTAATACGCACCATTTGTGCGCCTGCTTCAATACAACGAATACACTGTGCCACCGT
>JAURLW010000042.1 GCA_030831005.1 Bacteroidota bacterium | reverse complement strand
TTGTAGGAGGCGTGAACTCATGGTATTCACTTAATGGAGGTAAAAAATGGAGTTTGGCAAACCAATGGACGGGCATGATACCGGGTATCAAAACCGTACACGCCGACAAACATTATCATGTATACCATCCATTAAATCCAAATACTTTGTTTGAATGTAATGATGGTGGCGTATATAAATCTGCTGATGCTACCCATCAATTATGGACTGACTTATCGAATGGATTAGGCATTACTCAATTTTATAGAATGGCATTAAGCCCAGTAAATAATTTTGTAATAGGCGGCGCACAAGATAATGGAACTAAAAAAATCTCTCCAAATTTTATCGTAGGTGATCTAACAGGTGGAGATGGCATGGATTGTCAAATGCATAATGCAAAACCTAACATTTTCTTTACGTCCATTTATTATGGTACAATTTATAGAACTACCAATAGCGGTGCAAATTTTAGTAATATTTCTAATAATATTCCAGGTGGTCCTACTGGTGATTGGGTAACTCCTTTTGCTCTTTGCACTGCAGACAATGATATAATAGTTGCAGGCTACCAAAAGGTATATACTTCTCAAGACAATGGAACCACATGGACAGCCATATCACCTAATATTGTAAGTGGTAGCTCTTACATCAAGAAGATTGCTATAGCAGATCAAAATCCTAATTACATTTATGTGAGCTTAGGCACAAGTGTTGTGCGTTATACTGATAATATGGGAATAAACCCAGCTGCAGCTTGGAAGTATATTTATGCACCTTCTAGTGCTAGAATTAATAATTTATGCATAGACCCTAAAGATCCAAAAATAATCTATGTAGTTACAAGTGGCTACGGTACCAATTTTAGAATGGGTAAATATAATGGGAATGATTCTACATGGACATGGATGAATGCTGGATTACCAAATGTACCTGCAAACGCTATTGAAGTTGATTCCAATACGCAAACCTTATACTTAGGTAATGATATTGGTGTTTATTATAAAGATACGAGCATGACTTCATGGATGCCTTTCAATACCAATTTGCCCAATGCAGAAGTAACTGATCTAGACATCAATTATGCAACTAATGAAATATGGGCAAGTACTTACGGAAGAGGCATTTGGAAATCTCCAATTGGATTCCCTACCAGCATTACCATTGTACCCTTCTTAAGTGAGCAACTACAAATTGCTCCTAATCCATCAAACGGACAATTTTCAATCTCTGCAAAAGAGAAACTAATGGATAATAGTTATTTTGTTTATCTCTACGATTTGACCGGTAAAATTTGTTTTCAAGAGTTAATAAGTAACCAACAAGGAAATTTACAAATACAAACAAATGGTTTAGCTAAAGGTCAGTACATTCTTGAACTGCGATCTCAAAATCAAGTTTCTATAAATAGAGCAAAAGTTATCATATACTAGGGAAAATATACACCCATAAAAAAAGCGAGTGCTAGTTGCACTCGCTTTTTTTATGGGTGTAATAATTCCTTTGCGGTGAGCACAGCTGTTTCGCTTGGATTTTCACCGCCAATCATTTTTGCAATTGCAAATATGCGTTCCTCATCTGATAGCAATCTCATTTGTGTGCGCACTGCACCATCTTTATTTTCTTCCTTAAAAACATAAAAATGAGCATCGCCTTTGGCAGCAACTTGAGGCTGATGGGTGATGCAAATTAATTGATGATGTATTGATAACTGTTTTAAAAGAACACCTACTTGCTTAGCTGCTTCTCCAGATATTCCGGTATCTACTTCATCAAATATCAATGTAGGCAACGCTAAAGCTGCAGCTGTCTGTGACTTCAAACACAACATAATCCTACTCATCTCACCTCCAGATGCTGCCTTATGCAATGGTAAAAATTGACCACTTTTATTGGCGTCTAATAAAAACTGTACCTTATCTATACCATATGCATTAAATTGCTCATTGGTTTCTATATTAACCTTAAAACGAGCATTAGGCATACCTACAGCGCTTAATAAATCATTAGTAGTTTGCTCAAACGAAGCTACAACGCCTACTCTACCTTCATGAATTAGAGTGGCAGAAGCACTCAGCTCTATATGTAAGGTCTTTAGTTCTTTTTGCAAGGATTCAATTTGCACTTGTATATTTTCCGATGCACCAACAGATGCTTGTAATTGTTGTTGTATAGCCAGTAACTCTTCAGTTGTGTTTACTTGATGTTTCTTCAGTAATTTATATCCAAGATCTACACGCTCTTGCAATTGTTCTAAAGCTGCGGGATTTATACTAATACTATCTTGCAAGCTACTTAATTCAGCAGCAATATCTTTTAGTTCTATATAAGCTGACTCAATACGTTCACTAATAGGCGTGACTTTTGGAAATACAGAATGAATTCCTTGTATTTGCTGAAGTACCTTTTTTAATTCTAAGTTTAACGCTTGATCGCTTTCCAATAAAGCATGCTGTGCATATTGTAAGGCTTGTTGTATACGCTCTACGTTTGATAATTCCTTCAATTGATTAGCCAATGCTTCTATTTCTTGTGCTTGAAAATTAGCTTCCATCAATTCATTGAGCAAAAAAGAATTGTACGTAAGTTCTTTATCCCAATTATCTTGCTGCATTTGCAAGCGCTGAAGTTCTTGTTGTGTTTTTTTATAAACACTAAACTGTTTTTGATAGGATTGTAGTGCCGTAGCATGTTGCGCTAGAGCATCCATAATATCAATATGAAAAGTATCTTGCTCTAATGCCAAGTGCCCAAACTGTTGTTGTAAATCCACCAAATAAGGTGTAAGCTCATTTAAAACTTGCAAGGTTACGGGAGTGTCATTTATAAATGCACGCGATTTACCAGACACTGCAATTTCTCTTCTTATAATACACACAGGTTCTACCTCTAGATCATGTGCTTGTAATTGTAATTTAAATACTTCATTGTGCGCGACATCGAAATAACCTTCTACGATACACTTTTCTTCTTTATTAATCAATACAGAAGTATCCGCTCTATCGCCCAGTATTAATGACAAAGCACCTAATACAATACTTTTACCTGCTCCCGTTTCACCGGTAATGGTATTCAAATGAGCATCTGGCGAGAGTGTCAATTGATCTATAATTGCATAATTATGAATGAGCAACTTTTGTAGCATAGTTAAATTGTATCGATACAAAAATACACAAGAATTCAACAATCTTCAATCGAAAACTTATTGAATTATGACTACTTTTGCACATGGCAAAATTCTATTTAAGAAAAAAAATTGGAGACCGCGTTGTAAATGGCCACCCTTGGGTATTTGCAAACGAATTAGGAGATAGCGAAGGAGAATATAAAGCAGGCGATATTGTAGATGTTCACAGCAGTAATGGCACCTATATTGGTAGTGGCTATATTAATCCCTCTTCCTTAATTCGCATTAGAATTCTCACTCGCAATAAACAAGAACCCATCAATGAAGAGTTTTTTTATAATAAGTTGTTAGCCGCATGGGAATACAGAAAGCAATTAGGCTATGTAGAAAACTGCAGACTCATATTTGGCGAAGCCGATGGTATGCCTGCATTAATCATTGATAAGTTCAATGACTATTTTGTCATTCAATCTATGGCACTAGGTATTGACCTATGGAAGCAAGCCATTGTTGATGCCTTAAAGAAAATATTTAATCCAAAAGGAATTTATGAACGTAACGATGTACCTGTTCGCGAATTAGAAGGTCTTCAACAAATAAAAGGATTTTTATCGGAGCCTTTTGACACCAACATCATTATCAATGAAAATGGTTTGCAGTTTCATGTTGACATTGCCAATGGTCAAAAAACAGGATACTTTTTAGACCAACAAGATAATAGAAGAGCTATCGCAAATATCGTAAAAGGTGCAAGCGTTTTAGAAGCCTTTTGTTATACAGGCACCTTTTCTGTACATGCAGCACATTACGGCGCTAAAAAAGTCTTAGGCTTAGACATTTCTGAGCAAGCCGTAGAAAAAGCCAAAGCGAATGCTCTTCTCAATAACTATCAGCATATATGCGACTTTAAAGCAGTTAATGCATTTGATTATTTAAAACAAATAAGCAAAGAACAGCAGCAATTTGACGTAGTCATTTTAGACCCTCCTGCTTTTACAAAAAGCAGAGAACACATACAAAAAGCAGTAACGGGTTATAAAGAAATTAACCTGAGAGGTATGAAACTCGTAAAACCTGGAGGGTTTTTAGTAAGCGCTTCTTGTACCAATCTTGTTCCGCCAGATTTATTCTTGAAAACAATTGAAATGTCTGCTAAAGATGCCAAACGGAAACTGCGACAAGTGACTTGGCAAACACAAGCTGCCGACCACCCAATTGTTTGGCATATCCCCAACACTCAGTACTTAAAATTCTTAATTGTTCAAGTAATGTAAAATAAAAAGACCTGCAATTTGCAGGTCTTTTTATTTATGAGTAGCTTGTCTTATAATTGATTGTAGATGAAAACATCTGCAGCTCTTTGAATACCATAAAATTGGAATGTTTTACGACCATATCCTTTTTTAAAGTAAGCATCTGTTTTTCCTTCTTCTGGTATCGTAACCCAGTCATGACTACCTCTCAACCAACGATAAACAGGAATATAGTTATTCCCTCTTTTTAATGATGCATAAAACTGTATGTGTTTGCCTTCATATCCCATTTTCATCATTGCATTGTCACTGAATTCATCTTCAATGATACTTACATGATCTTTTGTATGTGGGTTATACCAGCCATAAACAGCAACACGGCCTTCACCCGGATTTCTATAGGCTGTAAAAATTGGCTCTTTATCAGTCCATTTCCAATGCAACATTTGTCCCTCTTGGTATTCTCCTTCGGCAACTGTTACATATTCTTTATCATCTGTATTATACCAACGATATACTTTTACAAGTTCATCACTTTGTGCTTGCACAGTAGTTGTTTTTAATAATGATACTAATGCGATGGTCAGTAAGCTGAATGTTTTTTTCATAATCAGTTATTAATAATTTCAAAATCTCCAACAAAATACATAAAAAAATCATTTAAAAACAACTGATTTCCTATTTTTTTAGAAAATCTTTAAAAATTTGCCATTTCGGTTTGTTCAAATGAGGCATTTGGCATAGTTTTGAAGCCCTTTTCAGACGAGTTGGCATATTTTGGGCAAATGCACGAAATTTGATGACACTATAAGAGAAATAAACAATTTATAATTCTACCTAAACCTTAATAAACTTATTTTTAAATGATTGGCTTTATATCTAAACTTTTTGGCGGCAACAAATCTGATAAAGACGTAAAAAAACTCTTACCCATAGTTACTGAAATCAATGCTCATTTTGAAAACTTTAAGCAATTGAGCAATGATGAATTGAGAAATAAAACAGCAGCATTTAGAGCTCGTATTCAAAATCACTTAAGTGCCATTGACACTGAAATTAGCCTAAAAAAAGAAGCTTCCAAAGGCATTGCAAGCTCGGATATGCATGCTTTAGAAACAGTTTTTGCAGAAATAGATACTCTTATAAAAAAGAGAGATGAACAAATTGAGGAGATTCTCAACCAATTACTTCCGGAAGCTTTTGCCGTAATTAAAGAGACCGCTCGACGTTTTAAAGAAAATACCGTAATTGAAGCCACAGCAACGGCCCTTGATAGAGACCTTTCCGTTAGCCGCGACTATATCAGAATTGAGGGTGATAAAGCCTACTTTAATAATTCATGGAAAGCAGCTGGGTCAACAGTTACCTGGAATATGCTCCATTATGATGTACAATTGATTGGTGGTATTATTTTACACCAAGGTAAAATTTCAGAAATGGCAACTGGGGAAGGCAAAACATTGGTTTCTACCCTTCCTTCTTATCTTAATGCCTTAGCAGGCGAAGGCGTGCACTTAGTAAC
>JAURLW010000007.1 GCA_030831005.1 Bacteroidota bacterium | reverse complement strand
GATTGGCATTACGCATCTTTAGAACGCATCTTCATAGAAAAGAAAATCTACAGAGACATAGAAGAACAAACTACTTGGGAAGGCGTTATAGAGGCTATTGACAAAGGTTTGAAACCTTATGTGAAGAAATTTAGAAGAGCCATTGTAGAAGCAGATATTATTAAATTAACGGAGATTAAAATTAAACGTATTTCTAAATTCGATTCCTTCAAGGCCGACGAACATATTAAAGCGGTAGAAGAGCATTTATTAGAAGTACAAAACCATATTGATCATCTCAACGATTATGCCATTGCTTATTATGAGCAATTGCTTAAAAAGCATGGCAAAGGAAGAGAGCGCAAAACAGAAATAAAACTCTTTGAGAACATTCAAGCAAATGCTGTAGCTATTGCTAATGCTAAATTGTATGTCAACTATAAAGAAGGATTTATAGGTACGAGTCTTAAGAAAGATGAATTTGCCTTTGATTGTTCTGACTTAGACAATATCATCGTTTTCAGAAAAGATGGTAAAATGGTCATTACCAAAGTGAGCGACAAAGCCTTTGTGGGTAAAGATATTATTTACTTGGCGGCCTTTCAGAAAAACGATGAGCGCACTACCTACAATGTTATTTATTTAGATGGCAAAACTGGTATTGCTTATGCCAAACGTTTTAATGTAACGGGTGTAACACGCGATAAAGAATATGATTTAACCAAAGGTAATCCTAATAGTAAAATCATATACTTCAGTGCCAATAGCAATGGAGAAGCAGAGAAAGTACAAATCAATTTATCGCCAGGTAGCAAAGCGCGCAATAAAGAATTAGATTTTTATTTCGAAGAAATTGAAATTAAAGGTCGCAGCGCTGGTGGCAATCAAGTAACGAAGTATCCGGTAAAATCGGTAAAGTTTAAAGAAGCCGGTCGCTCTACCCTATCTGCAGAGAAAATTTATTTCGATAGTTCATTTGGTCGTCTCAACAAAGATGGCAACGGAATATTATTGGGTAATTTTGAAGAGCAAGATCGCGTGATTGCTTTTTATAAAGATGGCAACTACGAATTGACTGATTACGAATTGACGAATCGTTATGATGTAGATCAATTATTATTGATAGAGAAGTTTAATCCAAGCAAAGTATTCACTTGTATTTATTTCGATACCAAATCTAAATTCCATTATGCTAAACGCTTTGTTATAGAAACACAAACCTTGAAAAATAAATTCTTATTTATCAAAGAAGGCGAAGGCAATGAAGTGAAATATATGAGCTCACAAGCAGAGCCTGTAGTTATTTTGCGCAGTGGCAAGAAAAAAACAGAGTGGAAAGAAACCAGTGTGGCTATGCATGAAACCTATGATATCACCGGATGGAAAGCCGTTGGCACAAAAATTGCAGCTGATGATTTAAAGGAAATTGCACCGGTGCAGCCCGCTTCAGAGCAAGGAGAAACCCCGCTTTTGTTTTAATATAAATACTTAATTTTACACATAAACCCGTTTCTATAAAGATCCTAAATGAAGAAAGTTGCGTTAGAAATAGTAGCCTTAAAGCACAGTGTAGCTCAAACAAAATCCTATGCAGTCGTATTAGCTGAGGTAGATGGCGTTAGAGAGCTGAGCATTGTTATAGGAGATGCCGAAGCAAGAGCAATTGCTATTGCTATTGAGCATATGCCTATGCCCCGACCCTTAACGCATGACTTACTGATTAATATGCTCGATCAATTTACGATTGAATTGAAAGAAGTATTTATTTACAAATTAGAAGAAGGCACATTCTATGCTTATTTAATTTGCAATCAATATGGCGAGGAAACTGCTATAGATGCGCGCACCTCAGATGCCTTAGCCGTTGCGGTACGTGTAAATTGCCCTATTTATATCGATGAGCACATTCTTAAAATTGCCAGCAAGAAAACTAAGGAAACAAAAGCTAGCGATAAAGCACCTCAAAATCCATACGCATCGATGAGCACGGCTGAATTGCAAGCCGAATTAGATATTTATTTAGAAAATGAAGAGTACGACAAAGCAATTCCGATAAGAGATGAAATTAACAGAAGAAACAATCAATAATTTAAAACTCACCATTATGAAATACCCTACAACAGTTATCGCCCTATTTTTAAGCATCCTATTTCTATCAATCCATACAGAAGCTAAGAAGCCCAAATGTGGTGCTCAGCTCATCCATGCAATCATTGCCAAAAAAGATCCTGCTTTCTTCAGCAAGCAAGCAGCAAAAAGACAAGAAGCACAACAAAATTTTCAATACAAGCAAGGCGCTTTTATGAAAACAACTGCGCAAGTTACCATTCCTGTTGTTTTTCATATTGTATTAAATCAAAATCAAATTAATGCTATCGGTGGTATTGCTGGTATCCAAAAACGTATCGATTCTCAGATGATAGTTATCAATAGAGATTATGGTAGAAGAAATGCAGATAGCATTACGATACCTAGTGCCTTTAAAGCACGCTATGCTAATACCGGTATTCAGTTTTGTTTGGCTCATAGAAAGCCAGATGGCACGAGCACTTCAGGCGCAGACATCATCACGCTACCTAGCACAACAAGAAAGATAGAAGAAACCAATCCGAACGGACAAGATTTATTTTATGATGCTAAATTTACCAATGGTGCTTTCAATACTTGGGATCCTTCAGCGTATTTAAACATATGGGTATGCAATGCATCTCTGGGTAATGATACCAATGGCATTTTAGGCCTCACAGTTCCTCCTTATTTCCCTAATACATTTGGTTATAACCCTAATGAAGTGGGTATTATTTTAAACTATCGAGCTTGGGGCAAACGCTCTACCGGATTTGAGCCCTATATTAGTGGTTGCGATAAAGGCAGAACACTTACGCATGAATTAGGTCATTATTTTAATTTAGAACATATTTGGGGCGATGATAATGGGTCTTGTCCAGGCGATGCTGGTTATAGCGATGATGGTATCAACGATACTCCTATTCAGAAAGATGAAAACTATGGCTGTCCTACGTTCCCAAGCGTAAGCTGTAGTGTAAGCGCGCCTAATGGCGACATGTTTATGAATTATATGGATTACTGCGACGATATCTGTTTAACGATGTTTACAACTGGTCAGGTAGCGGTAATGCAAGCAGAAGTGTCGACTGGAGGAGAGTCCTATTCCTTAACACAAAATAACAATATCTGTAATTGGCCAGCGGCTATACCTTCGCTACAAAGCACTACACCCATACAAGTGGCACCAAATCCTTGTACACAATACTGTAATGTAAGTTATAATGAACAACCAACTCAAATTAGTGTTATCAATACCCTAGGGGTACAAGTATGGAGCGCAGCTCCAAGTGCCATAGGTAATACTAACACATTCATCAACACACAAACACTTGCTAGTGGCATCTATTATATACACGTACAATTTAAAGATGCTATGCAAATACAAAAAATAATCATTGAATAATGACCAGCGCAATACATAATATCATAGCAGATTCAAATTTCGACCTTGCCTTAAAAGCCGTTGCAGAAAAAGTACTCGATCACAAACGAATCAATGAAGATGATGCCCTCCTACTTTTCGAGAAAGGGAGCCTTCCCTTCGTTGGTGCATTAGCTAATTATATAGCTCAATCGTTACATGGCACTACGGTTTACTACAATCGTAATTTCCATATAGAGCCCACCAATGTTTGCGTCTACACTTGCAATTTTTGTTCGTATTCCCGCCAATACAAACATCGTGATGATGGATGGGAATTGAGCATTGAGCAAATGTTGGATATGGTAAAAAAATACGATGGTCAGCCCGTTACAGAAGTACATATTGTAGGTGGTGTGCACCCAAAAATGAACTTAGAATTTTTCTGTGAGTTAATAGCAAAAATTAAAGCGCATAGACCTGATTTGCATATTAAAGGTTTTACGGCAGTAGAGCTTGATTATATGTTTAGAAAAGCGAAACTGAGCACTCAAGAAGGATTACAACAATTAAAAGATGCCGGTTTGCAATCTTTACCTGGTGGAGGTGCAGAAATATTCGCACCACTCATTCGTGCACAAATTTGTCCGGATAAAGTAGATGGCGCTGGTTGGTTAGCAATACACCAAACGGCTCACGAATTAGACATGCACAGTAATGCAACCATGCTTTATGGCCATATAGAAAGCTATAGAGATCGTATAGAACATATGCAAGCATTGCGCAGCTTACAAGATCAAACAAAGGGTTTCAATTGCTTCATACCGTTAAAATTTAGAAACGATAATAATGATATGTCGTACTTGCAAGAGACGACTACGGTAGAAGATTTACGCATGTATGCAATTGCGCGTATCTACTTAGATAATTTCAAAAACCTTAAAGCATACTGGCCAATGCTGGGCAGACAAACAGCTCAATTGAGCTTAGCTTTCGGCGTTAATGATTTAGATGGCACCAT
>JAURLW010000041.1 GCA_030831005.1 Bacteroidota bacterium | reverse complement strand
TTGCTTCATGTTTTAAAAAAAGGATATGCGCTGGAACAAATAAGCAGTTTTGTAAAAGAATTATGTTGGCGCGATTATTTTCAACGAGTGGCTCAAGTAAAAAATGTAGAAGAAGCTATCAAACAAGAGCAAACACCCATTAGTAATAAAGAAATCGCAACAAGTATAATTAAGGGCACTACTGGAATTAAAGGAATAGATAATGCCATTCATGAATTGTACACGAGTGGCTATATGCATAATCATTGTAGAATGTATACCGCATCTGTAGCTTGTAATATAGCTAAATCACATTGGTGGCATCCTGCTCAATGGATGTATTATCATTTGCTAGATGGCGATTGGGCCAGTAATGCTTGCAGTTGGCAATGGGTAGCGGCTGCAAATAGCCAGAAAAAATATTATGCCAATCAAGAAAATATAAATAAATACACGCATACACATCAACAGCAAACATTTTTAGATACTAGTTACGAAGCACTAGAACAAATCCATACACCTGATGTGTTGGTACCTACGGAGCGCTTTGACCTACCCTTTAAGTTACCAGAACAAACACCAATTCATATAGACAACAAACTACCTAGCTTCATCTACAACTATTATAACCTCGATCCGCTATGGCATCAAGAAGAAACGGGCAATAGAATATTATTGCTAGAGCCGGCGTTCTTTTCTAAATATCCGGTAAGTACGTTATGTATAGATTTTATGTTGGGGCTAAGCAAAAACATTCAAAACATACAAATATATATAGGCTCCTTCGAATCTTTAGTAGATACTTACCAACTTAGAGAAGTCTATTATAAAGAACATCCCTTAAATAAACATTATACCGGACAAGAAGAAACCAGAGATTGGATTATAACCGACATAAGTGGCTATTATCCTTCTTTCTTTGCGTATTGGAAAAAAATGGAAAAAGCAATTAAATTAAAATTTCATGATCATCGATAAAAACGCCATCGAGCAATTAGAACAACGCTATAGAACTACTTTTATAAATTCTTTAGCCGGTTTTAGACAAGCAGTATTGGTAGGCACAAAATCGGCCGAAGGCCATAGCAATCTAGCCATCTTTAATTCACTCATTCACCTAGGCGCACATCCTGCCTTATTTGGATTAATCAATAGGCCGGATAGTGTACAAAGAGATACCTTACAAAATATTATCAGCACTAAAAGCTATACCTTGAATTATGTTAAAGCGGAAGCTTTTGAAAAAGCACATCAAACATCTGCTCGTTACGATAAGCACGTTTCAGAATTTGAGCAAGTAGGTTTTGAAGAAGCTTATTTTCCCAATTGTACTGCACCTATGGTAAAGCAGGCTGTGGTAAGTATCGCTATGCAATTAGAAGAAATTATTCCAATAAAAATTAATGGTACAGTACTCATAGTAGGCAGTGTGCAACAAATACATATCGACGAGCAACGCATAGGAAAAGATGGATTTGTATCCTTATCCGAAGAACAGGTCTTAGTTAGTCAAGGACTTGATGCTTATTTTATCACATCACCCATTGGTCGATTAGCCTATGCAAAACCTTAAGCATAAAACCATCCGTAAATCTGATCTTCCGAGTAAAATATGCCTTGTGTGTTTAAGACCCTTCAGCTGGAGGAAGAAATGGGAAAAGGTATGGGATGAAGTAAAATACTGTAGTGAGCAATGTAGTAGCAATAAAAAGAAGGCTATTCGCTCCTAAAAAATTGTATATGATTAGAAAGAAGCCTTGGAATCGAATTAATGCACCCGTATATAGTGTAAGTACTGCTCATGGCGCTGCTTACAATATGAATATTTGTACCTATACCACTGCGGTAAGTATGCAACCCAAGCAATTTATTGTGGCTATTTATGAGGATACTAAAACATTGGAACTCGTAAAGCAATCGAATCGTTTAGTTTTGCAACTACTGGCTGAGTCGCAATATCGCTTGATACCCTTATTAGGTCAAAAGAGTGGTAAAAAAATAGATAAGATAGCGCGCTTAGAAAAACGCTCACTTATAAGCGAATGGCAAGGTTTTAAAATATTAAAAGAGGCCTTGGCTGTTATAGAATTAAAAATAATCAATAGCTTCGCGGGTGGCGATCATCAATTATTTCTTTGCGAGCTAGTAGCCTATAAAAATTTAAATGAAGGTGAGGCTTTGAGCTTAGATATCTTGAGAGCGCATCAACTCATTCGCATATAAAAACTAAAAAATCAATTGCTACTTGCAATTTTTAAAAACATGAAATTGTTTTTTTATGTATTAACCATTTGCTTATTATCTATTCAAAGCTGGGCCAATTTAATTTACCACCCTATTAGTTTCACTATACAAACGGAAAAAGAATCGTATTACGAAGGTGAAAAAATAAACTTTATAGTTACAATAAGTAATACCAGTAAAGAATATAGCTTCCCTGTGCTTTTACCCTATACACAAAACGTAGGACAGAAACTTTTTTATTTTAATGCCTATGACAAAGCAAACAACACCTTGCTTTTAAGATATACAGAGAATAAATGGCTAAACATGATGGTGCATTATACCGGCACAGTAAAAATAAAATATCTAAAGCCTCAAGAACAAATTTCATTTTCAATTTACCTTAATGATTTTGAAAATTATTATAACTATCATACACAAAATGCATCTCACCACAGTTTTGGTGTGCCCCTATTTGCTGGCATCTATAAAATGCAACTTACTTATAATCCATTTGGAATACCATTGGGCGACAGCATATACAACTATTACAATGAATTTGAAAAATTGCATGCTGACAAGAATGACAAATTAGCCATGCCTACAACTGGTCAAATCAGCAACTGGTGTACCTTAAAAATTAAAAGAGCGGCTGATAGTGTAGTTAGCATTGAAAGAAAAACCTACTATGTAAAAAAACAAGGGGATTTATATTTTTATCTCAACAAAAATCTTCCTGTTATTAATACCGGCATTGACTGTGATCATATCACTAATCTGCCTCCCGATAGTTGTTCTATGGACAACGAATATTTTTATAATCACTTTATTGATTTATTTGCGGAGTTTATTGTCCGATTTAAAGATTTTGATATCAAAGAGTATAGAAAATTTAAGGATGATTGCCCTGAGGAATTGTACACGGAAAAATATAACGACTTGAAAAAGAGGTATTATTATGCTTTGCAATTACCCAACCAAATGTTTTATAGTGCTAACTACCATCAGCCTGGCGGAAAAATTATGCAAGAGCGATATTGCTCTGCAGACGGCACTTTGTGTGACGTTATAAGCTATATTTATAATAAAAGAGGAGAATTGATTCGTAAAGAAAAAACTCAAACAGAACCTTGTATAGTTGTAGTATTGGAGGGAAAGAAAAAAAGTTTTCAAAGCGTAAAACTATTAGAAGCTAAGTAATTTAAACTTATCACCATTTTCTTGGTCAAATACAAAATTTAACTCCTAATTATTATTGTATTATAAAATTAGGGTTACCTTCAATAATAACGATTTCAAATAAATCGTCATTAATACATCATTTAACTGTCTTAAACGTAATACGATGAATAAGAATTCAAGTTTAATAAGTATCATAAGTTTATTTACACTTGGTATGGTTGTGCTTCAAGCATGTAAAAAGGAGGAAAGCAACACAGCAATTGTATCAACCCCTTCTATTGACGCTATATTTAAAGGCGCAATAGATCTTAATCATCTAGAAAACTATGCTCAACAAGGTAAGCCTGGCTATATCACAAAAGATAATACAGGTAGCAATGGTATAACAAATGAAGGAGCTACCTTAGGCAGGGTTTTGTTTTATGATAAAAATTTATCTATCAATAATTCGATCTCTTG
>JAURLW010000006.1 GCA_030831005.1 Bacteroidota bacterium | reverse complement strand
ATGTATTAATTGTGGAGCTTGCGAACCAGAATGTCCTAATAATGCAATTTATGAAGGTGGGGTAGAATGGGCAATGGCTGATGGCACTTCCGTAAAAGGAGCATTCGTTTTAATGGATGGCTCAAGTGTAGATGCAGCTGTTAAACATGCACCTATTGCCTCTGATGTATATTACATAAGTCCGAACAAATGTACAGAATGTCAAGGCTTCCATGAAGAGCCACAATGTGCTGCTGTTTGTCCGGTAGATTGTTGTGTACCCGACGAGTTATATGAAGAAACCGTTGCTGATTTATTAGCTAAAAAAGATAAACTTCACTTATAAGCATAAGCTTTAGCATTATTGATAAAGAATTATTTTATTTTTTTCCAAGTGGAATCAATAGAAAATTCTTTATCAATATTCATAGCTAATCGTTTCAAGAATTTAGGGCCAAAATGTGCATTGACAATTTGTTTCTTTGCGTTAGTATAATCTATATTAAAGTTTAAACCGGGTAAATCAGCAATAATTTGCTCATATTCATTCTTACACGTATCTAGTTTTAATAAGTTAATCTGCAAGAATATATTTTTGACCTTATCAATTGGAAACTTTTTAGTATAAATACCTTCAAATTTAGTGAATCGAACACTAGTGTACGTAACGCTACCATTCTTATTTATATCCAGACTATAGGTAGGGCATTTACCAAAACAAGCTGTACGGTGCATACTTATTTTATTTATGGTTTTTCTTTGTGCATAGACACCTACAGAAAATAAAAGACATAAGAATAACAATAACTTTTTCATAGCATACATTTTAGTAAAAGTACAGTTTTCAATACAAAAATTACGTTAATAATGATTTATAATATAGCGCTAACATTAGTGGAAGGCATTGGTAATAAAACGGCAAAAATACTCCTTAATAAATACGAGCATGCAGAGGCTATTTTCAAATCTAGCATAAAAGAATTGAGCAGTGTTGAAGGTGTTGGTCCAATACGATCAAAAGCATTTAAAGACAAAAACGTTTTAAAGAAAGCAGAAGAAATTCTCATCCAGCACGATAAAGAAGGAATTGAAATCCTGTTTTACAAACATGCTTCTTTCCCTAAACGATTAGTGCAATGCGAAGACGCTCCTATAATCCTCTATTATAAGGGAACAGCTAATCTTAATGCTCAAAAAATGCTAGCCATAATTGGAACTAGAAAAAATACAGAATATGGCGCTAAAATGATAGATCGCATGATGGAGCAATTTCAGGTTGCCAATGATTTGGTAATTGTAAGTGGGTTAGCACTGGGCATAGATGGCTTAGCACACAAGTCAGCACTAAAAAATAATATGCCAACCTTAGGAGTAGTGGCCCATGGACTAGACATCGTATATCCATCAAACCATAAAAAACTAGCTCAAGAAATGCTTGAAAAGGGAGGCCTTCTATCTGAGTATCCATTAAAAAGTAAAATTGAATTAGCGAATTTTCCCATGCGCAATAGAATAGTAGCTGGCTTGTGCGATGCTAGTATCATCGTTGAGAGTGATTTAAAAGGTGGCGCTATGATTACGAGTAAACTAGCATTAGGTTATAACAGAGAAGTATTTGCCTTTCCGGGAAGAGGCATCGATAATCGGTCAGCAGGATGTAATGAGTTAATTAAAAAAAACATGGCACAGTTAATTGAAAGCGGAGACGATGTGTTGAATTTTATGAATTGGACTGATGAGCAAAATAAAAACAAAGCCAAGCAAACCTTATTATTTACGCAATTAAACGAACAAGAACAATTGCTCATAAAACTGATTCAAGAAAAAGAGACGATTCATGCAGATGAATTAAAACTTAAATCAGCATTAAGCGATTCTAAATTAGCTAGCTATTTATTGCAATTAGAAATGCAAAATTTGATCAAATCTTTACCGGGTAAACAATATTGTATGCGTTAAAATTGCTTTCCATCAATATATACCTTATCTATTAAATTAGATCCGAAACTATAAGGTATAAGATTGAAAGAGGGTAGCGCTTTGCTGATTATAAAATTTGCCTTTTTACCTTTGCTAATACTTCCTACTTCGTGTTTCAATTCCATAGCAGCTGCACCATTATAGGTTACAGCGTTAAACGCTTCGTTAGGCGTCATCTTTAATTGCGTACAAGCCAAACTTAATAAGAATGGAATATTGCCAGAGGGACAAGAACCTGGGTTGTAATCGGAAGCTAGACAAACAGGTAAATTAGCATCGATCATTTTACGTGCAGGCTGATATGAAATACCTAAAAAGAAGGCTGCCGCAGGGAGTAAGGTTGGAATGGTGGTACTGTTTAACAAACAAGTAATTTCTTCATCTCCAACGCATTCTAAATGATCTACACTGATGGCCTTATGCTTAACCCCTATCTGCACGCCACCAGAATTATGCAATTGATTGGCATGTATTTTATGTTTCAAATTATATTTACTAGCCGCATCCAATAATCGATCCGTATCGGCTACAGAGAAAAATCCTTTTTCACAAAATACATCCATATAATCGGCCAAGCCTTCTGCTGCTACTGCAGGAAGCATTTCTTTTATGATTAATTGGATATAAGCTTCGTGGTTTTCTTTATATTCTATGGGGTAGGCATGTGCACCTAGAAATGTAGATTTGATAGGAATAGCATAGTTTTCTTTTAATTTTTTGATAACTCTCAAAATTTTCAATTCGGCTTCCAAACTCAATCCATAGCCACTTTTTATTTCAATTGCACCAGTACCTAATCGAATCAATTCTTCTAATCGTTGACAAGAAGCATCATATAATGCTTCAGACGAAATGTTAGTTATATGTCTTGCTGAATTTAATATACCTCCACCATTAGCTGCAATCTGCTCATAACTCAAACCATTGATTCTATCTACAAATTCCTCTTCTCTAGTTTTAGGAAAAACTAAGTGCGTATGCGAATCGCACCAAGTTGGAAAAACAAGCTGACCGCTAACATTGATATCCTTATCGTAGTTGCCACTAGGGTAATGCTCCATAGATCCAAAATCAAGAATTCGATCATCTTCAATTAACAACCATGCCTGATCTATGTGTTCAACTTTATTCAAATCATGACCTTTGATTGACGGTAATAATTCGTTTTGAATACCAAAAAGCGATTGGATATGGGTAAAAATTGTTTGCATACTCAAAAATAAAAAAAACGCTCGAATGAGCGTTTTTTATTTTATAGGATTAGATTAACCTAGATAAACTTTTAAGGCGTTGCTATATCTTGTTTTTTGTAAACGCTTAATAGCACGTTCTT
>JAURLW010000040.1 GCA_030831005.1 Bacteroidota bacterium | reverse complement strand
TCATCACCCGAAGAACCACTTGGAAAGTAAGCACATATAATTTTAATTCCATTAATCACTGCATGCATAACCCTGCCTTCAAAATCACTTTGCTCAAAACCACTACCACATATTACCTCATCAGGTTGTATACGTGTTAAAATTCCTACTCCACTATACCCTTTCTTTTGAGCAGAGAAAAAATAGGACTCATAACCTGCTGCTTTTATGGCCTCTCGATCAATATCTGACTCATTTGCTTTTATTTCCTGCAAGCAAATAACATCAGCTGGATTAGTGGATAACCAATCACAAAATCCTTTATTCATGGCACTTCGTATACCATTAACATTATATGAAATGATGCGCATTAATCTTTATTTTTCTTTTTTTTCTTTTCCAACCATTCTAATTCTTCTTTATCTGGCGGAGGCAACATAGAGCGTTCCATATTTGCCCAATCAGCAATAGCTTTTAATTCTTTGTCCGACAAACGAGCATTTTTATGTATCCACAAATAGGAAGATAAAGGCATCCAATGTTCGGTTACTGATTCTGCAACTTCCTCTAATTTATGACGCTTACGACCTAATTTGTAGCTATTAAATTCAGAGAAATTTAAATGGTGGCGACCTTCCTCCATATGATTATTAATCCACCACCCAATCGGTTGTATATTAAAATACCAAGGATAATTAGGCTTATTGCTATGGCAATCATAACAAGCGCGTTGTATATTTTGCCATGTTTCTTTTGGCACCCCTGTTGTAAATACAATATCGTCTTTATCTACACCAATAGATTGTATTTTTTTGGGTCTAATAAATTGAATGGCAATGAATACCAGCAAAACAATAATTCCGATTTTTTTCATAGTAGCTAATTTTTATGGAAGATAAATAAATTACTTCAAGGTTTCGTCGAGCCATTTAAAAAACTCACGTTGCCATACTAATGCATTATGTGCATGAGATACCCAATGATTTTCATTTGGCAAATACAATAACTTACTTTTCAACCCTTTTAATTGCGCCGCTTGAAAAGCTTGTAAACCTTGCTCAATAGGTACTCTGTAATCTAAACCACCTTGAATAACCATCATCGGTGTATTCCAATTCGCCACATAATTACTTGGACTAAATTTCTTATAACTTTCTGGTTTAGCATTTTGCCAGTAATTACCGCCGATATCCCAATTGGCAAACCACAATTCTTCTGTTGTGCCATACCAGCTTTTCAAATCAAATAAACCACAATGAGAAATAAAGGTTTTAAATCTATTTTCATGAATACCCGCTAACATAAATACACTATAACCGCCATAACTTGCACCTACACAACCTAAACGATTTTTGTCGACATACGGATGAGTAGCAATAGCATCGATAGCACTTAAATAATCATCCATAGGTTTCCCTCCCCAATCGCCACTAATAGCTTCATTCCATTTTGTACCCCAACCTGGCATACCTCTTCTATTAGGCGCTACTACAATATATCCTTGAGCAGCCATCAATTGAAAATTCCATCTAAAGCTATAAAATTGCGACAAAGCAGATTGTGGTCCACCTTGGCAATATAGTAAAGTAGGATACTTTTTAGTTGGATCGAAATCTGGCGGATACACAACCCAAACACCCATTTGCTGTCCATCTACGGTATTGACATATTCCATTTTTACATCACTCATCTTGATATGTTCATATGCTTTGGTATTAGCATTAGACAGATTACTTAATTGTTTGCTTGTTAAGTCAACTTTATAAAGCTCATTGGCATGATTCATGTCGGTACGCGTTACAATAGCATAGTTACCAGCGTAACCAACAATGCCGTTAACATCAAAATTGCCATTTGTAAGCTGTTGAACGGGCGCAGTCTTAGTTTGTTCGTTGATCACAGGCACCGTTAAAGCAAATAATTGTTCTGTACCTTTTATTGGCGCAACAAAATGAATTTCATTAACTGCTTTCCATTTAAATGAAGAAACAGTTTCATCAAAATCTCCAGTTAATTTAGCCATCCATTTTGTACTTGTATTCATAACATATAAATCATTTTTATCTGCCTCAAACCCATCTCTACGCATAGATGTCCATGCCAAAAGACTTCCATCTTCATTATAAGCAGGCTGCATATCATAGCCCATCATACCTTTTGTTATGTTTTTTGTTTTAGCTGTTTCAAGTGTATAGAGATACAAATCGGTATTAGTACTTTGTGCATAAGCTTTACCTGAAAGTTTTTTACATACATAAACCAATTCTTTACCATTCGGATTCCACTCGAAATCTTCAGCACCACCATGAGGTTTTTGAGGGCAATCAAATGCTTCGCCTTTCATAATATCAATTGCAGCAGATGCTTTACCCATTGGTGTTACAAAAAGATGAGCATAAGCACCATCTTCCCAAGTATCCCAATGTCTGTAATTTAGATCATGAAACACATAAGCATTAGCATTAGCTAAATCTTTATAAATATCTTTTGCTACCGTTGGCTGTAATAGCACTTCTTGTGCATAGGCTATCCATTTACCATCTTTAGAAACTTTAACAGCTGTTGCATTAGCTAAACCAGTATGCATTTTACGCCAAGTATTATCTGCTTGTAATTGATATAAATTACCCTTTGCTAAAGCATAAGTAGCTTGTTCATTGCGCTGAATAATTTCAAAATCAGTAGGCACTTGGATTGTAGAAACGCGGCCAGTGTTAACATCAACTTGATAATGACGTGTTGTACCCTTCTCTGTTTTAATATCTATACTTCTGGTGTCAAAATAAACTTGTTGCGTTTTCGCATTAACACCAACCGCACCAACGCGCTTCAATCCCCATAACATTTCAGGCGTAAGCAATTGTTGCGTTGTTGTTTTAGCAGTAGCTTTTTCATCTATAATTTTAGTAATCTTTTTTTCAATTACTATTTTCTTTGGTGCAACAGCTACTGTTTTTTTAGAACTAATAATAGTTTTTACGACTGTTTTTTTAATCGTGTCCGATTTAGAAATGGTTGTTGTAGTTGTCGTAGTCGTTACTGTTTTGACTTTTGCAACAGGGGTCGCTTTTGGTAAGACAGGAGCTACTGCTTTTACGGGTGCAGCTACAGCTTTAGTAACAACAGGTTGTTGTAACTTTCCTGTCGGATATTTTATAGCATAAGCTTGCGATGCTATGAGCAATGAGGATAATACAATTGAAATTCTCATACGAATGGTTTATTAATTAGTAAAAGGTTTAAAGTCTATAATATATTCCCACGATGGCTTT
>JAURLW010000039.1 GCA_030831005.1 Bacteroidota bacterium | reverse complement strand
GTTACCGAATTAAAAGATGCTACTTATCAAATAATGAGCGACTACTATGCCACTTATGAAGCAGCTAGAAAATAAAACCTATATTCTTATTGGTACTGGCAATATGGCTAAGTATTTGCTAGCTAATGCTAATGCTGCTTTGACGTGTATGGGTATCTATAGCAGAAGTCCTGAAAAAGCTGCAATACTAAGTCAAACGCATGGCATTACGCATATTCTTACTTTAAGCGAAATCAATACCATTACGGTAGATTATATTTTTTTAGCGGTAAGCGATACCGCTATTCCTACCCTATTAGATAGTATCGATTCCTCAGCCTTATGTGTTAGTTTCTCTGGTATGATTGATGAGCAGCACTTAGCCAAGGAAACGGGAAAATCCATGGCCACCTTATGGCCTATCTATTCCATCACAAATAAGCTAAATAGCAAGACGAACCTACCCTTTGTCATTAATAAGGAGGATGTAAAAAACAAGTCGGCAATGAGTGCCCTTGTCCGTTATTATACTACTACAGTCATTGAGTTAAGTTACGAGCAAAGAAAAGCAGCTCATTTAGCTGCCGTAATGCTCAATAATTTTGTTAATCATTTATATGCTTTAACTCAGGAGCTTTGCGCCACTCAAGGGATAGACCCTTTGATTTTTAATCCTTTGGTGCAGCAAACAGCTGATCAATATGCATCTTTGCAGGCTGCTTTATTGCAAACAGGACCAGCAAAACGAGGCGATCAAGAAAGCATAGAAAAACACCTTGCAATCCTTCAAAACACACATTTAGAAAGTATTTATACCCTATTGACCGATTCTATTAAAAAATCTAGCTAAGATTTTAGCATAAGAGTATATTTAAAACTACTTTTGTAAGCAATATTACCAATATATGTATCAAATAAATTTTAATTTTGAACAAGCTGGCATTAGCCCTGTTCAATTGAATAATGTAGCGCCCGGACAAAGCATTTTAGAAGTAGCCCTAGAAAACAATATTGAATTGCATCATAATTGCGGCATGGTTTGTGGTTGCAGTACTTGTCATTTGTATGTCAACAGCGGAGATGAATTTTTGGAAGAATTAAGTGATCGTGAAGAAGACTTTATAGATCGTGCAAGAAATCCTAAGATCAACTCTCGTTTGGGATGTCAATGTATTTTATTAGAACAACAACAAGGTGTAATTAATGTAACTATACCTGATCAATCTATCATTCACGGAGAATAATTTTTTATGAGCCAATTTGAATTACCTATTTACTGGAATGATTACGAAGATATCGCTATAAAATTATACGAGCGATTTGGAGATGATTTTACAGAAGCTAAAATTTATAGAATACGCTTTACCGAACTTATGGAATGGGTTTTAGAAATTCCAGAATTTAAAGGTAAGCGTGAAGAGTGTAACGAGGGTCATCTGGAGATGATTCAAAGTACATGGGTTTATGAATGGCGCGACAATCAAAACTAAATGAATACAAGAGCACTCTTTAAACCCGTAAAGGTTTTTGTTTTTGATGTAGATGGTGTATTAACCAACGGCACACTTTTGGTAACAGAAGAAGGTCATCTTTTGCGCACCATGAATATTAAAGATGGTTATGCTTTACAATTAGCAATTAAAAAAGGCTATCAGATTTGGATTATTTCTGGTGGTACTTCTAATGCCGTTGTAAAACGTCTGAGTAAATTAGGACTTGAAGAAGTGCATATTGCAGTAAAAGATAAAGCGCAATTACTAAAAGAATTATTAGCTAAATATTCCATCGATCCTGCTGCGCTATTATATATGGGTGATGATATGCCCGATACTGCAGTGATGCAGATGTGCGGATTAAAAGCTTGTCCAGCCGATGCTATTAATGAAATTAAAGCTATTGCCGATTATATTTCGCCAATAAAAGGAGGCGAAGGCTGTGTAAGAGAAGTCATAGAAAATGTATTAAAACTCAATAATCACTGGGAATAAAAAAAAGCTTGATGGTAAATCAAGCTTTTTTTATGAGCCTTATATTCTTTATCCTTTTCTTAGGTACTTTGTAAGAATGACAATAGTCTGCCCTTCTATTTTACCTTCAATTTGTTCGGTATTATCTTTTACTAATCGGATATGTTTTACTACAGTTCCTAAACGCGCATTGAGCGTGCTCCCCTTTACGTCTAATGATTTAGTAAGCACTACGGTATCACCATCTTCTAGAATGGCACCGTTACAATCTCTATGTAGATCTACTTCGCTAGAATTTTCATGATCGCCACCAGCCTTAGCCCAAGCCATGGTTTCCTCATCAAAATACATCATATCTATAGCTTCTGCAGCCCACGATTCATTTCTAAGTCTATTTAATAATCTCCAAGAAACAACTTGTACGGCAGGTACTTCAGACCACATACTTTCGTTTAGGCAACTCCAATGAGCAGCATCTAAATCTTCTTTTTTATCTAATTGTCTTTTACATTTTTCGCAAATGTAAAGGCTGTCTTCTGCTCTGCCCGTACTATGTGGTGGAATTTCATAGATACTTAATCCTTGCTTTACTTTACACAATTCGCATTGTTGTTGACTTCTATCTTGTAATACTTTTTCTGTGCTCATTAATATATTAAGAAATTAAAATTTTTCATAAATAGCTCTCAAACGCTTTCTATCCATTTTACTTTGCCAGTCTTTACCTAATGCATTTTCCCATAAAGGTGCCATACCTAAGGATACATCTATCATTGTATCAAATTCCGCATCGCTTAAATTTTTACAAATACCGGTTGGGATATCAATATTATTTTTCTGAACCATTTTTTTGAATTCAGCAACACCCGCTGGATAAAATTCTTCCAAGTGATTGAATACAATACAATTGCCAATACCATGTTTGGTGCCTAATAAATAACTTAAACCATAGCTTATAGCATGGGCCACACCTACTTGTGAATAGGCAATACTCATACCACCAGCATAAGACGCCATCATTAATTTTTCATCAGACTCATCATCCCACTGATCTTTATGCAAATAGATATCTTGGCATAAGGCTAGTGCTTTTTCTCCAAAAGACCTACTAAATTCATTGATATACGTTCCTTCTAAAGATTCTATACAATGGATATAACAATCCATACCAGTATAGAAATTCTGATTTTTAGGAACGCTTTTAATTAATGCAGGATCTAATACAATTTGATCGAAAGGAGTATAATCAGAATTCATACCCAATTTTCTAGTTGGACCCGTCAACACGCATGTTCTAGAAACTTCAGCACCGGTGCCCGATATTGTAGGAATTCCGACTTTATAAACAGCTTTATTTTTTACCAAATCCCAACCTTGATAATCTTGAGCTAAGCCCGGGTTAGTCATCATTATAGAAACAGCCGCAGCTAAATCTAATACAGATCCACCACCAATACCAATAATACCAGAAACTGTTCCGTATTTCGATTTAAGTTCGTCTGCAATGGCATCTACCGTACTTGTCTTAGGTTCGTAGCTTACATCTGCAAACAAAAGTTGGTCATGATCTTTGGTAGGTATAGTAGCTATGAAGGCTGCATTATTTTCGAAGTAATGATCCACAATAAATATCATAGGAGCGTTTCCTATTCTTCGTGGTGCCAATATAGCATCTAGTTGACTAAAGCAACCTCTACCATAAACAACATAATCAACCATTTTAAGGTTCTTAAACTGCATATCTTTTTATTTTAAATTGTGTTTGTTCATAAATTCAATAGCCCTATCGATATCTTGAGGTGTATCAATTTCAATGCCCATATAGTTGGTTATATCCATATGGATAGGAATATCATTTTCTAAAAAACGTAAACATTCTATTTTCTCCACTTTTTCGAGCGGACTCATAGGTAATTGTGTAAATTGAATTAAGGCTTCTTTTTTAAATCCATACACACCAATATGTTCGTAATAGGTATTGGGTGCTTCTTGATCTCTTCTGTAAGGAATTGGATTTCTTGAAAATAAGAGTGCTTTTTTATGAATCGATAAAGCAACTTTTACAAAATTAGGATCATTAATATCATCAATATTATGCAATTCTTGTACTAAAGAAGCTACTTGTACCGTAGGATCATTAAATAAGTTTAATAATTGTTGTAGGGGTTCTTTTTGTACGAAAGGTTCATCGCCTTGGATATTAACGAAAATATCGGCATCTAAATGAGCGGCTATTTCTGCAATTCGATCAGTTCCGCTTTCATATACACCTTGACTTTTAACGGCTTTACCACCATGTTTAGTGATTTCTAAAATCAAATCATCATGATCTGCGACTACAACAACATCATCAAAAAGACCTGAGTTCATAGCACTTTCATAGGTTCTTTGTAATACACTTTTGCCTTGTATTAAAGTAAGTAGTTTTCTTGGAAATCTACTTGCTTCTAATCGTGCTGGAATAAGGGCAATGGCTTTCATAGGACTGTAAAGGTAAAAAAAATGCTTCTTTTACAAGAAGCATTCGATTAATATTATTTTTTAATACCCATGTTTTTCAAATGATTGACATGAGCGTGTATTGCCAATTTCATTTTGGGATACTCAATATATTTTATATTAAAATCTTGGCAAGTAGCTTTAACGATATCGCTGATTACGGGATAATGTATATGAGATATTTTAGGAAATAAATGATGTTCTATTTGATAATTCAATCCACCAAACAACCAGGTATAAATTTTATTTTTAGTTGCGAAGTTAGCGGTAGTTTGTAATTGGTGAAT
>JAURLW010000038.1 GCA_030831005.1 Bacteroidota bacterium | reverse complement strand
TTTCAACCATAAAATGTCCACGGTTGTGAGCAAGTAATTTTGCAAAGCTTGCAAGCAATCTATTTGGGAATGGTTCTTTATATAGCTTAGTAATTATTGATGGCAAGTCCATTCCAACCATCTCTTCGAAAGCATCTAACAAAGGTTTATCAAATGTTTTATAGGCATAATGTTGTAATACCCTTTTACCTAAATCATTGCCACTTCCCTCATCTCCGGCTATGTAGCCCAATGAGCTATGAATCGTAGCATATGTTTTACCATTGTAAAAAACCGCATTACTGCCGGTGCCTAAAATACATACAACGCCTTTTTTATCCTTACATAAGGAGCGTGCTGCACCTACAATGTCTGATAGAACTTCTATGTTTGCTTTAGGTGCATTTTTTTTAAATATACTGCTTACCATTCTTTTGTTTTGGCTAGTGCCTATGCCAGCACCATAATAATGCACAGCTTGTAGGGTATGGTTTTTTAAATGTTTTTGAAAACATTGATCAATAAGAACTTCTATGGATTCTGTATCCATAAGGTTAGGATTGATACCTACCGTTTTAAATTGCTTTATTTTTCCCTCTTTATTGATAAAGCACCAATCGGTTTTTGTAGAACCACTATCTACTATAAGTATATTCTTTTTCATAAAGCTAGTATTTAAGCATTATCCCATTTGGGAAACGTATCAAGTAAAGTAAATGAACCAATTTTTGAATCAAAAGAGGCTAATTGCGTTTCAAAACCATTGCTGATGAGCCCATATTTAGCCTGTATAGTTTGGTTATAATCTAATAACTGGTACCAGGTTTGTGAATTCAGTTCTACATGAGGAGCTTTACATTCAATGAGCATCCATGGTTGCTGTGACGAATCGTAAATAATGATATCAAAACGCTTATTTAAACTTCCTACTTTTATTTGTTTTTCTATGGCAACAAGCCCCTTTGGTATTGCGCAATGCTGAATTAAGAAGTGCAAGAGTAGTTGTCGAACTTCTTCTTCGGCATTTAACTGAATCCACTTTTTACGGATTATATCCCAAACAAATAACTGTTCTTGTTCCTGTTTGACTTTTAGTAAATGTGGTTCAAAAATTGTTTCCATGGTTATCTACCAACCTTTTTTAGGATTGCGTGGTCTATATAATTGGAAATTTACTTTAAAAATTTGGTTAATTCCATTTTTTTCTATTTTTTTACATTACTAAAACCGATGCCTATAGAATTCTAATGCTACTCTTTTAATCGCACATAATCAGTGCTTTATATTTATTGACACCAAAAGAGTTTGCTTATGAAATCTATGCAAGGTTTATCCGATGCGGCATTAATTAATGCCTACAAAAAAGGCAATGTACAAGCCTTTGAAATTATCCTTTCTAAATACAAAGATCCTATTTATCAAACTATCTATATGTTAGTAAGGGATATTGCTTTAGCAGAAGATCTCTTTCAAGAAGTATTTATTAAAATTATTCAAACCATACGCAAAGGTAATTATACCGAGGAAGGCAAATTTCTTCCATGGGCTAGTCGGATTGCGCGCAATTTGTGTATGGATTATTTCAGAAAACAAAAGGCTACAGCATTGAAAACGCTTGATGCGGAGCTACCTATTGCCAAAAATTATTCTAATCAGGATTTGAATACCCTTCAATTATTGGAGCAAAGCCAATCGGCAGCAACAGTGCACACTTTAATAGCGCAATTACCTGATGAACAAAAACAAGTAATTCAGATGCGTTTTTACGAGGAGTTAAGCTTTAAAGAAATTGCAGAACATACCGGCTGTAGTATCAATACGGCATTAGGAAGAATGCGTTATGCACTGATTAATTTACGAAAAATGATTCAAGAGCAAGCGCTTGTATTGCAATAAAATAAGGCATGTAATTACCATTGATTTTTGTAATTTTATCCTAGATGAATTTACCAATTTTCTTTGATGCTGCCTTGGCTACTGCTGTAGTAAATACCCATATGGTGTTAGAAGAAACAACATCAAAACATGTTGTGCAAGTATTACGTATGCAAATGGGTGATACATTTTATTTAACTGAGGGTAATGGGCTTAAAGCTCATGTGACCATTACCGCAATTCAAAAGAAAAGATGTGAAGTGCTTGTCGTTGCTATTGAAAAAGTAGCTCAAAAAACTTCTGGTTTAAGTATTGCTATAGCGTTCACTAAAAATGCTAGTCGTAATGAGTGGTTTTTAGAAAAAGCAACTGAACTAGGAGTAGTTGAGATTATTCCGCTTCAAACAAAAAGAAGTGAAAAAGTTTTCTTTAAAGAAGAGCGTTGGAATACTATTTTGCTTACCGCCATGTTGCAATCGCAACAATTTTATTTGCCTAAGTTGCATACTGTTCAACCCATAGCACAATTTTTTAAGGATAATTCTTTTAAAAAAACACAGCAATTTATAGCACATTGCATAGAGAATGAAGAAAAGCAATCGCTTGCTAATGTGTTAAATAATAAAGAAGATGCGATAGTGCTCATTGGACCAGAAGGTGATTTTACGCCAGAGGAAATCCAACAAGCTTTACAAGCATCTTTTATGCCTGTTCAGTTGGGCAACACCCGTTTAAGAACAGAAACTGCAGCTATGGCAGTTTGCAGTTTATATAATTTGTTAGATGAAAAAAATTAAACTGCTACTTACTTGTTTGGCTTTTGCTTACCTACCTGCATTTGCACAATCTATTCCCATAGCGGTATTAGAGTATGGTGGGGGAGGTGATTGGTATGCCAATCCTACGTCATTAAAAAATCTTGCACTATTCACCAATCAACAATGTGGTACCCATATTGATGTGCAAAATCATAGTGTGCCAGTTGCTAGTCCAGCTATTTTTAATTATCCATTTATTCATATGACCGGTCATGGGAGATGGGAATTGACCTCTGCTGAAGTTACTAACTTGCGCAATTACTTGTTAGCCGGAGGGTTTCTTCATATTGATGATAATTATGGCTTAGATGCCTATGTGCGACCAGAAATGAAAAAAGTATTTCCTGAGTTAAGCTTTGTAGAAGTGCCTTTTAATCATCCAATATATACTACTCCGTTTGCTTTCCCTAAGGGCTTACCAAAGATTCATCAGCATGATAATGCTAGTCCAAAAGGATTTGGTTTATTTTATGAAAACAAACTCATTTGCTTTTATAGTTACGAAACTGATTTAGGTGATGGTTGGGAAGATGAAGAAGTCCATCATGATGCTCCAGAGAAGAGAGCGCAAGCTTTAAAGATGGGCGCTAATTTAATTCATTACGCATTTACTCGCTTTTTGAATTAAGATGTTGTTTTAAAGTTGTAACCATATTTTTTGTAATAGCATCCCAATTGTAATAGGTATAAAAAGCATCTTCCGTTTTGGTAGCCATGCTTAAGTGAAGGTCAATTGCTTTACTAAACTGATCCCAATCGAGATCTGCAACAATTTGTAATTGTTCTCCTATTTTATCTTTATAAATTCCATTAGCTCCATTTTCCGTGCTTACTACTTTGATATTATTTGCTAAGGCTTCTATTACTTTGGTTTTAATACCACCACCTGTTTGCATAGGGTTAATCATCAGATCTGCAGCATGAAATAAATCGCTTAACGAATTTACAAAACCAATACATCGAATATGTTTGTTTGCTTGAATAGCTGCTTGTAAACTTGGGT
>JAURLW010000037.1 GCA_030831005.1 Bacteroidota bacterium | reverse complement strand
AGCTGTTGCTAGATTTTTAGAGACCAATACGCTTTATGCACAAGCTGCTTTTATGCAACAAAAGAGAGATTTCTTTTTAGATGCACTAAGCAAAACACCATTTAAAATTCATCAAAAATCCCCAGGTAGTTATTTCCAAGTAGCCAGCTATGATGCCATTAGCGATATGCCAGACACGGAATTTGCTAAATGGCTGACCATCAATTATGGGGTGGCAACCATTCCTTTGAGTCCTTTTTACAAATCTAAAAAAGATGAGCGGCTCATTAGATTTTGTTTTGCTAAAGAAGAGCAAACAATACGAAATGCAATGCAACGTTTACTACAAATTCCAAGTAATGCCTAGTAGGTAATTACTTGCTCCTCCATAGTAGTTGGCATTGCTCTAAACTCATATTGTTGATTACGTAATTGAGGAACAAAGCCAGCTTCAGCGATCGCATCTTGAATACCTTTAGCTGTAAATCGATGTGGAGCGCCAGCAGCACTTACTACATTTTCTTCAATCATAATTGAACCAAAATCATTAGCACCTGCTTGTAAACATATTTGTGCCACTTGCTTACCTACGGTTAACCATGAAGCTTGAATATTTTTGATATTAGGCAACATGATTCTAGAAATAGCAATCATGCGAATGTAGGCGTCTGCAGTAGTATCATTTTTAGTACCTCTAATTCGATGCAATAAAGTATCTACATCTTGGAAAGTCCATGGAATGAACGCAATAAAACCTTTAGCATCTGCTGGTTTCTTAGCTTGTACAGTTCTTATTTTTACCAAATGCTCCATTCGTTCATATAGGGTTTCTACATGCCCAAACATCATCGTAGCAGAAGTAGTTAAACCTATAGTGTGGGCTTCATGCATAATATCCAACCACTCTTGAGCACCGCATTTACCTTTAGAGATAAGGCGCCTTACCCGATCATTAAGAATTTCTGCACCAGGGCCCGGCATGCTATCCATACCAGCCACTTTTAATTGTTGCAATACTTCTAAAGTACTCATTTTACTCACTTTAGCAATGTGAGCTATCTCTGGCGGACCTAAAGCATGTAGTTTTAAACTTGGATATAATTGTTTGAGTGTTTTAAATAAATCAGCATAATATGCAACTCCTAACTCTGGATGATGACCGCCTTGCAAAAGCAATTGTTCGCCACCATATTTAAAGGTTTCTTCAATTTTTACTTTATACGTTTCAATGTCGGTGATATACGATTCCTCGTGACCAGGTATTCTATAAAAATTACAAAACTTACAGTTAGCCACACATACATTGGTCGTATTCATATTTCTATCAATAATCCAAGTAACTTTTCCATGTGGCACCTGTATTTTTCTAAGCTCATTAGCTACTAGCATTAAGTCTGCTAAGGGAGCATGCTCAAATAAATAGATACCTTCTTCGATAGTCAAAAATTCGAAAGCCAAAGCTTTTTTATAGAGTGCATCTAATTGCATAAGATATAATTGAAGTACAAATTTAATTCAATAATACGGATATGTTCTTTAAGTAGCTTAAGAATTAGAAAAATGAATGAAAAACAAAAAAAAACAGTAATTTTAACATCATGAGCAACACTATTCTTACATTATTCGGGGAAGAATTTGCACCCATTCCTAACCAAGGTGGAATGAAAGCTCGTGTTAAAAAAAATACTGTTACCCAAAAGGAAACAACAACTGAAAAAGCTGAAGAAAATAATATTCCTCCTGCGCCAGAAGTTGAAACATCAACTCCTATTGAGGAAACCATTATTAAAGAAGTTAAAGTAGCCCCTGCGATTGAAAAAAAAGTAGTTGAAAAGAAAACAATAGCATTAGATACCATCAGCTCTGATGAGCAAAAACAATATCAAACTATTGGAGAAGTGGCAAAATTATTTGACCTCAATACTTCCCATATTCGTTTTTGGACCAAAGAATTCAATATTAAAGTACGCACTACGCGCAAAGGTGATCGTTTATACACCCGCCAACAAATCGAAGAATTAAAAACGATTTATCACCTAGTTAAAGAAAAAGGCTTTACCATTCCTGGGGCTAAAACCAAATTGAAAGAATTAGCATCGCAAGCACAAGCGCCAGTAGATGTAAAAGCAGCCCTTTTAAAAATTAAAAACAAACTTCAACAATTAAAATCACTTGTATAAATCAATAACATTATGAAAACACTATTATTTTCCTTATTATTTGCATTAAGCAATTCATTAATCGCTCAGACTATGGTTGATTTTGATCGTATTATAGAAAAAGACAAGAGTATTATTATGAAGGGAGGCTTTGGAATAAAAAATTTAAAGGAGGCAAATTACACTTGGTTTAAAAAAAATTATGAGGGTTCTAAATTTAGTAGTGAGCAACTTGATGAAATGAGAGGTAGGTTTAATGATTTAGAACTAATAGTTTTTTTAGGGACATGGTGCAGTGACTCTCATACACTTGTTCCTTCTTTTATAAAATTTATGGAAAGCATTGAATATCCTACTGAAAAAATACAGCTCTATGGAGTTGATAGAAAAAAGGAGACCAAAGGAATTGAACATAGATTATACCATGTAGAGCGTGTACCAACGATTATTATAATGCGTAACAATATGGAAGTTGGCAGAATTACAGAAACAGTTGAAAAAAACATAGTAGCTACTTTACGTCAATTGTTAGAGAAAATTTAATCGAATATTAAATAGCCATATATACTACATCTAAATTATTATGGAATTACCTGATTTTTTAAAGGCAAGTTTTGGAACCAAGGGCTTGCCAAACAAGCTTATGCTTTCTGCAGCTGCCAAAAAAAGAATTCAAAAGAATAGAAACTACTTAGAAAATAAAATTAATTCTGGTAAAACCTATTATGGTATCAATACAGGCTTTGGATCTTTATGTAATGTGCGCATAGCAAACGAAGACTTATCTCAATTACAAGAGAACTTAGTTTGCTCACACGCTTGCGGTATGGGCAATAAAGTACCTAAGGAATTAGTAAAATTAATGTTGCTGCTAAAAATCCATGGACTTAGCCAAGGGTATAGTGGAGTACGATTAGAAATCGTAGAGCAACTAGTAGCATTTTATAATAACGATATTATCCCTGTTGTTTTTGAGCAAGGATCACTTGGTGCTTCTGGCGACTTAGCTCCTTTAGCACATTTATCTTTACCACTATTTGGTCAAGGTAAGGTTTATTTCAACAATGAAATTGTAGATGCTAAACACGCCTTAGCAAAGTGTAATTTACAAGCTATTCCGCTTGCAGCAAAAGAGGGTCTTGCTTTATTAAACGGCACTCAGTTTATGAGTAGTTTTGGTACTTATGCTATTTGGTATGCACAACGATTGCTTGAATGGGCAAATTGTATTGCGGCTATTGCTGCAGATGCCTATCTTGTAAAAAACGAACCCTTTCAACCTTATATTCATAAAGTACGTCCGCATAAAGGACAAATAGAAACAGCTGCACAAATACTATCCCTACTAGCAGGAAGCGAATTGCAACAACAAGCAAAAGAACAAGTTCAAGATCCTTATTCTTTCCGTTGCATACCGCAAGTGCATGGTGCATCATGCGATGTCATTGATCAGGTAGCAAAAGTTATGGAAATCGAAATTAATTCGGTTACCGATAATCCAATTGTATTCGACGAAGAAGATGT
>JAURLW010000036.1 GCA_030831005.1 Bacteroidota bacterium | reverse complement strand
TTGAGCGGCATGCTGATCGTTGGGTTCGTAAAATCCTACTAAAGTAATCTCTTCTATTGTTTTCCACTGTTGAATATGAATTTTACCTAAGTGGCCTGCGCCACAAACTCCAATTTTAAGCATGCTTTTATTTTTATGAATTGTTTGTTTGGCAAGTTACAAATTATTTAGCCAAGTTTAAGATGGAAGAGCGATCTTGCCGGTAAAAACTAATTGGGTTTCGCCCTTAAGCCACACTTGGATAGCATGAGTTGGACTAGTTTTTTCAAATTGAACACTCAAATCTCCGCCACGTGTTTTAATGGCAATATCAAATTTACCAATGTCTGTATTACTGTGGGCAATTGCAGCAGCAGTTACGCCAGTGCCACAACTTAAGGTTTCATCCTCCACACCTCTTTCGTAGGTTCTAACAAATAAGGTGTTATTGTTTAATACTTCTACAAAATTCACATTGATACCCGCCGGAAACGCTTTATTATTTCTGATGGCTCTACCTTCGCTTACAACATCAATAGCTAACACATCCTTTTCAAATTTCACATAATGTGGCGAGCCAGTTTGTATTTCAAAATGATCTTGGATGAGCTTATTCTCATTTACATCTTGCATATGCAAAACAACAATACCATTAGGCATGATTTTTGCTTCATGAAGGCCGTCTATAGCCTCAAATTGGGTGCTATTGTCTTCTGTAAGTTGAAGCTCTTTGGCAAAGGATACCATACATCTACCCCCATTACCACACATCGTACTTTCTGCTCCATCGGCATTGTAATACACCATTTTAAAGTCGGCAACGGTACTCGTTTCTAATAGCATGAGCCCATCTGCTCCAATCCCTTTTCTGCGGTTGCACAAAAAAGCAATTTGCTCTTTGTTGAGTTGCCATCCATGTTTTCGGTTATCAATGATTACAAAATCATTGCCGGTACCTTGATATTTATAAAACGCTAATTCCATTTATCTTCTATTGAAATACTGTAAAGCTCTAGAGTTGTCGCCTATCGGACTCTGTCCGCTCGTATATAAAGACGCTCTCCAATTGGGGTCAAAAACATCGCCTATTACATTACTATGCAAAAGTAGGTATTCATTCAACGCAAAGGGTGGGATATAGAATAAAAATAATCCTTGCGTATTTCTATTGCCTATAGTATTATACTGCCAAATAGTATAAGGTAAAGCCCCTGTTTCGTTCTGAACGGATATTTGTTCATTTGGTGCTCCATATTTTAAATAGGTGATTCCCATGTCTGTTTCGTAGCCTATTTTCCCAGCTCTAGTAAAGAGTTTATTGACCACTTTAATTTTTTCTGCGTATTCATTCCATGCTTGTGCTGGATTGGTTTTGTTGCGTTTTTCCCAATAATTGTAGAGGAAATAGCGAATATAAGTATCATTGGGCTCGCTCAAAAATTGTTTGATTTGCGCTTTTTCTAAAGGACTTGAAACGGGCGCAATCATTTTCATGATTGCTTTCAACTGGGCGGTATTATATTTTGCAATAAAAGTAGTAGCTAGGTTTAAAAAAGTAGCAGGCAGCTTTTCTTCGCTAAGCGTATCTTCTTTTTTAACAGGGGCTACTATAGGAGCTGTATTTAGAATTTGAAAAAAACAATGCTGCTTGGCTAATATCAAATTTTCTTTTGTGTTAGCTATAAGGTTTAAATAATAATTTCCAGACTTTAATTGACTTATGGGAAAGGTTTTTTGATGTACATAAACGCCTTCGCCATAAAGGGTATCAAAGTAAATTAAATTATTGATGGCATCGCCATATGCTTTTTTAGAAATATACAATTGATACATGATCGTATCCTTGGTATTCAGCTGATAGCTCTCCGCATAGCAATTAAGCGTTTTTAAATTTTCTAAAAATAAACTAGCATTTGGTATCTGATATAAACCGTTCTTGAAAAATATGGCTTCTTGCATATTGCTGTCGATAGGTCCTTGTTTATCGATAATTTGTATACTCGATAAATGAACGGGTTCTTTGGGGTCTATGTTTATTTGCAAACTATCTTCCCAAATTTGTTTGTTTTGAATATTACTTTTGTCTGTTAATACAATCCTGCAGGCACTTGATTTTATGGGAAGGTATACTCTATTAAGGTCAAATAAAGGGGCTACTTGCATGCTGTCGCTTTCCATTCCTTTTAAGATATAGGTTTTTAGATTAGTCCATCCTGTATCAGTTCTAGCATCTATTTGAAAAATAACTTGTTGTTGCCACTGTCCAATTTTTGTTTTGACAAAGCCCAATGTTTTTGGATTTATTTCTGATATAATTTCTATGTAGGGTACTAGTTGCTTTTCGTTTTTTTCGTAAAAAAGACTTGCATGATGCAATCCTTCTATCGCACTTAAACGAGCACTAAGAAAAATAAATAATAGGATAATGGAAATGCTCTTCTGCATTTTATTAATTTTATGCAAATTACTAAATGCTTTTGTTTATTTTCTATGTCTATGCTAATTAGTTCCTATATGCCTTTTCCAAGTATTGCTTGGTGTGCAGCTATGCTTAAGGCTGATACAATAATATTGGACAATCAGGAGCTGTATAGAAAAATGACTTATCGAAATAAATATGAAATTGCTACTGCAAATGGTCGATTGAAATTGAGCATTCCTTTGTTGAATGGAAGAAATCAACGTGTGCCTATGGCAGAGGTAAAGATTTTTAAGGAGGAGGATTGGCAACAACAACATTATAAATCAATAAAAAACGCATACAATCGTTCGCCCTTTTTCGAATATTATGAGTTAGAACTACATCGCTTGTTGGCTACTCCATACGATCGATTGATCGATTTTAATAAAGCCAGTTTAGATTTTGTATTGCAAAGTTTAAGAATAAAAAAAGAAATACAAGTGCTTGGGGATATCACGTTAGATGACAATCATGACCTTGTAGATTGGCACAAAGAACAGCAGGCCGTTTCTCAACAAAAACCTTACTATCAATTATTTGAAAGTAAAAATGGTTTTTTAACGAACTTAAGTGTTTTGGATTTGATATTCAATGAAGGTAACCAAGCGATCAACTTTTTATAACTGCTTCATTTTCCATACGCCCATCATCGCTTCTTTTACAATGCCTTTCGACATTTTAGATACGCCTTCTGTGCGGTCTATAAAGGTTATAGGTACTTCCGTAATTTTGAAACCGGCTTTCCAGGTGCGATATTTCATTTCAATTTGAAAGGCATAACCTATAAATTGAATTTCGTCTAAAGGTAAGCTAGCTAGTACTTTTTGCGTATAGCATACAAATCCCGCTGTTGGATCTTTAATAGGCATCCACGTGATGAGTTGCGTATATAATGCCCCTCCTTTAGAGATAAATATTCGATCCCAAGGCCAATTGACCACCTTGCCACCTTTGGTATAACGAGAACCAACAGACATGTCTGCCCCTGATTCGCATGCTTTATGCAGTCGAATAAGATCTTTTGGATTATGAGAAAAATCGGCATCCATTTCAAAAATGAAAGCATAATTTCTTTCTAAAGCCCATTTAAATCCAGCGATATAAGCAGTGCCTAAACCTAATTTTCCTGTACGCTCAATAATAAATAAAGATTCCGGAAATTGAGCTTGCATCTCTTTTACAATAGCTGCAGTACCATCAGGAGAGCCATCATCTACGATAAGTACATGAAAACCCTCGTCCAAAGAAAATACAGCCTTAATTATGGCAGCAATATTTTCTTTTTCGTTGTAAGTAGGTATGATAACTAGTTTGCTCAAGTAGATCTTTAATTAATATTCGGCAATTTAGTAAATAATAACTAATTGATCCCTAATTTCGTAAGGTAAAGTTTTATTAAAGTAGAATTTGTCCTTATCATGCAAATACATCACGATCAGTTTCTTAAAGAGCAGTATATTCCTTTATTAGAGCAAATAAATCCCCATCAAGTACCACATTGGGGTAAAATGAGCTATCAACATATGCTAGAACATATGATTTACTCGTTTGAAGTTTCTTGTCAACATCAGCCAGTGCCATGTATTAACGAGCCTGAACGGGTTACTAAGATGCAATCCTTCTTATTAAGCGATATGCCTTTTAAAGAAAATACTAAAAGTCCAATATTAGGAGAAGATCTTAAGCCTTTGCTTTATGAAAGTGCTGAGGAGGCTTTGCAGCAATTGAAAGAAGCATTACATAAGTATGTAAAACAATATAAGGAAGCAGAAAACGTCCTAGTTTATCATCCTATTTTCGGAACCTTAGACAAGCCATTAAATGATGCGCTTTTATATAAGCATGCGGTTCATCATTTAAAACAATTTGGCGTAGAACTCTAAACTAATTTTTATCTTTACCAACCGATAATCTATTTTATGTCTATACAAGTATTACAAAATTATGCCGAAGGCAAATGGGTAAATGCCGCTGCTAGTGGTGAAACCTTATACAATGCTATCAATGGCGACCCTATATATACAGCATCTAGTGAAGGCTTAGACTTTGGAAGTATGATGGAGTATGCTCGAAAAGTTGGTTCTCCTGCATTACGAAAATTAAGTTTCCAACAACGTGGACTCATGTTAAAAGCATTAGCCATGTACTTAAATGATCGAAAAGATTATTTTTATACCATTAGCGCCCTTACAGGTGCTACTAAAGCAGATTCTTGGGTTGATATTGAAGGTGGTATTGGTAATTTGTTTACTTATGCATCTATGCGAAGACAATTTCCAGATGCTAGTTTTTATGTAGATGGAGAAGCTGCTAAATTAAGTAAGGAAAATACGTTCATAGGTCATCATATTATGGTGCCCAAAGAAGGGGTTGCTATTCATATCAATGCCTTCAATTTCCCAGTATGGGGCATGTTAGAAAAAATTGCAGTTAACTTATTTGCCGGTGTTCCTGCAATTGTAAAGCCAGCAACAGCTACTTCTTTCTTAACTGAAGTAGTTTTTAAAGAAATTATTGCTTCAAATATCTTACCAGAAGGCGCATTGCAATTGATTTGTGGTTCAGCAAGAGGTATTTTGGATTATGTTGAAAGTCAAGATGTAGTCACCTTCACTGGTTCGGCAGAAACAGGAAAAAAATTAAAAGCGCATCCGCGTTTAATAGAAGAAGCCGTTCCTTTCAATATGGAGGCCGATTCTTTAAATGCCTGTGTATTGGGTTTAGACGTAGTACCAGGTTCTGCAACTTTTGATATTTTTATTAAAGAGGTGGTTCGTGAAATGACTACTAAAGCCGGACAGAAATGTACTGCTATTAGAAGAGTAATTGTCCCTGCTAATGTACTAGAAGAAGTACACATAGCTTTAGGAAAACGATTAGCAAGTACTATCATCGGAGATCCTAGTGTTGAAGGAGTGCGAATGGGCCCATTAGCCGGACAAGCACAACGTGAAGAAGTGAGAGAAAAAGTAGCGCAATTGGCAAAAGTACAATCCATAATTGTAGGTAGTTTAGATCAGTTTGAAGTAAAAGGGGCAGATAAAAATAAAGGCGCATTTTTTGCACCTATTGTATTTTTAAATGAGCAACCTTTCCAAAATATTGCTTGTCATGATATTGAAGCCTTCGGACCTGTAACAACCTTAATGCCTTATAGCACTAATGACGAAGCTATCCAATTAGTGAAAATGGGTAAAGGTTCCTTAGTGTGTTCTATCATCACGGAGGATAATGAAATTGCTAAAGAATTTGTATTGGGTGCAGCTACTATGCATGGTCGTATCTTAATCCTCAATGCGGAGTGTGCAAAAGAGAGTACAGGTCACGGTTCGCCTATGCCTCAATTGGTTCATGGTGGTCCAGGAAGAGCGGGTGGTGGAGAAGAAATGGGCGGCAAGCGAGGTGTGCTTCATTACTTACATCGCACAGCTATTCAAGGTTCTCCTACAATGATTACTGCGGTAACCAATGTATATCAGCAAGGTGCCCTTCAAAAAGAAACCGATATTCACCCATTCAAAAAACATTTTGAGGATTTAGAAATTGGTGAAACATTAGTTACGGCAAAGCATACAATTACCGATGCAGACATTGTAAATTTTGCCAATGTAAGCGGTGATCATTTTTATGCTCATGTTGATGTAACATCATTAGATGGCACTATTTTTGAAGGTCGTGTAGCACATGGCTATTATATTTTATCTAAAGCTGCTGGCATGTTTGTAGATGCCAAAAAAGGACCGGTATTACTCAATTATGGTATCGATGAATGCCGTTTTACAAAACCCGTTTATCCAGGCACTACAATTGGTGTGAAATTAACCGTTAAAGAAAAAATAGGACAAGAGAAAAAATCAGCTGAAGATATCGCTAAAGGCATCGTGAAATGGTTGGTAGAAGTATATGATCAAACCAATGAAACGGTTGCTATTATTACTATATTAACAATGGTTAAAATGAAACAACAATAATGATCAATGGGGATTTTTAAAATACTCTTTCTTGTTTTTGTAATTACATTTATACCTTATTTTTTTAAAACAACTTGGGAAAATAAAAAATCAGACAAGTCATCTAAACAAAGAGTTCAACTATTATTTTTTCTTGTTGCTATAGCATTATTAATTCTTATAAATAAAATAAAATGAGTACACAGCTTGGTCATGTTCAAACATCAGTAAATAATCATATTGGAACGGTTACGTTTTTTCACCCTTCTAGTAATTCCTTACCAGGTGCCATATTAAATGAATTGGCAAACAGTATTACTTCTCTTGCAGCTCATCCAGAGGTGCGTGTTTTAATTTTGCAAAGCGAAGGCAATAAAGCATTTTGTGCGGGCGCTTCTTTTGATGAATTGATGGCTATAGAAAATGCTGAACAAGGCTTGACGTTTTTTAGTGGCTTTGCAAAAGTGATCAATGCAATGCGTACTTGTGGTAAATTAGTTATTGCAAGAGTTCAAGGCAAAGCTGTTGGCGGAGGTGTTGGATTGGCTTCAGCTGCCGACTATACGTTTGCAACCGAACAAGCATCGGTTAAACTAAGTGAATTAGCTGTTGGTATAGGTCCTTTTGTGGTTGGACCGGCAGTGCAAAGAAAAATGGGTTTATCGGCATTCTCTCAATTAGCTATAGATGCAAGTTCTTTCCGTTCTGCAACTTGGGCTTTACAAAATGGTCTTTATGCTAGCGTGCATGCAACGATTGAAGAAATGGATGAAGCCATTATGCAATTAGCTAATATTTTAGCTGCAAGTAGTCCGGAAGCAATGGGCGATTTGAAACGTATTTTTTGGGAAGGAACAGAAAACTGGGATACACTCTTGGTGGAAAGAGCCGGAGTTAGTGGTCGATTAGTATTAAGTGATTTTACCAGAAATGCCATTCAACAGTTTAAAGCAAAATAAAAAAAGAGCTCCGAAAAATTCGGAGCTCTTTTTTTATAAATAAGTATGGAGTGTTGAGGTAGGTAATCCCATGACATTATAATAGTCGCCCTCGATTTTTTCAATACCGATGATACCAATCCAATCTTGAATGCCATAGGCACCTGCTTTATCAAGAGGTTGGTAATG
>JAURLW010000005.1 GCA_030831005.1 Bacteroidota bacterium | reverse complement strand
TGTTTTAAAAATGCTACTAGCTATGATACGGGTGAAGAGATTATTCAATTTAACTCCTATAATAATGAAAATAACGGAACAGTTTTTGGTTCGCAAGTAGATACTGAATTCCCTACAGCAAATGCAGTGCATCCTATGTTGTTAAAAGTTAATTATAGAAATAAAGGAGCTTCAACGGTTACTTTTAATATATCTTTTGCTGGTGATAGAAGTGGAATAACTGTATCTAGTTTAGGTATATTAGCTACTAGTCATGTTATTTATTCTATTTATTAATCGACTTATTTTATTTAAGGAGTATAATTTTGAGTTAACCTTTATTTAATTAGTAAGTATAAAAAAATCCCAAGTATAAAAACTTGGGATTTTTTAATGGTATATAAAGCTTATTTTTTACCAGCTTTAGCCTCTTCGCTCTCTGCTTGGCGCAATGCACGCGTCATAACAACAGATGCGATAGGAATACGTGGAGAGTTCATAATTTCCATATCTGGAGCTTGAATGTCTTGAACACGTACGTTAGCATTTAATTCTAATGTTTCGATGTTTACTTCAATAAATTCTTTTAAGAATTTAGGTAGGGTTCTTACTTTAATCGTTTTAGCTTTTACTTCTAAACGACCACCTGCTTTAACACCTGCAGGCGTACCTACAAATTTCAACGGTAAATTAGCAATTACGTTTTTGTCATCTACTAATTGTAAGAAATCGATGTGATTTAAAGCATCTGTAACAACATCAAACTGTAAATCTTTTAAAATACAACGGTAAGTAGTACCGTCAATTTCGATTGCTGCAATTTGAAATTCTGCAGTGTAAACCAAACCTCTAAACGCCAAAATTGGAGCAGAGAAATGGATTGCTTTGTCACCACCGTAAATTACGCATGGTACATGACCTTCAGAACGAACTTGGCGTGTAGCTTTTTTACCAAAGTCGCTTCTTAATGTTCCTTGAATGTTGATAGTTTTCATACTATTTTTAGTTTTTGCTCGCTACTGTTGATTTTTAATCCATCAAACAATAAACAATAGTGTAGCGGTTTTTTAAGGATCTCAGTCGTAGACCGGATGGATTTTATTGTTAAACAGTTCGTTTTATTTATTAAGCTGACTATGAATAAATAGTGAGCTAATAGATTTATTTTCAAAAGTATTGCGGATAGCAATAGCAAATAATTCTGCCGTTGGCACCACTTTTATTTTACTTACATTTTGCTTTAATGGTAGGGTGTCGCAAACAACCAATTCCTCTAAAACAGAATTTTCAATATTTTGATAAGCATTGCCACTCAATACTGGGTGCGTACAAAATGCTCTAACACTCAATGCCCCTTTTTCTTTCAGCATTGCAGCCGATTTAGATAAGGTGCCTGCTGTATCGCAGATATCATCAATCAATACTACATTTCTTCCGGTTACATCACCAATTACGGTCATTCCAGCTACTTCATTCGCACGTTTACGTTGCTTATCGCAAATTACCATTTCCGCCTCAAAATATTTAGCTACCTCACGTACACGGTTGGTACTGCCTACGTCAGGGGATGCAAAGGTAAGGTTTTCAATCTTAAGTTTCTCAATATAAGGGATGAAAATTGCAGAACTATCTAAGTGATCCACAGGGATGTCAAAAAAGCCCTGAATCTGCGGAGCGTGTAAATCCATGGTCATCACTCGGTTAGCACCAGCCTTAGTTAATAAATTGGCAACTAATTTAGAAGCTATAGACACACGTGGTTTATCTTTTCTATCTTGACGAGCAAACCCATAATAAGGGATTACAGCTGTAATATACCCAGCAGAAGCTCTTCTTGCTGCATCAATCATCATTAATAATTCCATCAAATTATCTGATGGAGCATTGGTAGATTGAACTAAGAAAACATAATCTCCACGAATAGATTCGTTAAATACAGGTTGGAACTCCCCATCGCTGAATTTTTGGATTTTTACGTCACCTAGTGTTTTACCAAATGATTTTGCAATTTGTTCTGCTAAATAACTAGAACTGGTGCCAGAAAAGATTTTTACGGAAGGGTGCATAAATTGTGCTTAGAATTGTGGTGCAAAATTAATTAAATGTTATTAAAAAGAAATGTTTTTTTAGGCAATTTCATTTATTAAAATATCTGCTATATGTATAGTTTGAATGGGTAATTGATTTTTGTCGATATAGGCCTGCATATGCATCATACAAGATACATCTGTAGATACGATAAACGAGGCTCCGGTTGACATAGCACTTTGTACTTTACTCTGAGCCATGCCTATAGAAATGGGTTCGTATTTGATTGCAAAGGTACCACCAAAACCGCAGCATGTTTCGCACTCTTTCATTTCCACCAATTCCATGCCTTTTATTTGATTTAATAGAGTGCGAGGTTGTGCTTTAATGCCACATTCTCTTAAAGCTCCGCAAGCATCATGGTAAGTAACTTTATGAGGGAATTGGGTATTGCTGAGTTGTACCTTTAATACATCTACTAAGAATTCACTGAATTCAAATGCTCTTTGCACAATTTGTTTTCCTTTATTGCTTTCTTTACTATGTTCAAGCATATGTGGGTAATAACTGCGAATAAAACCTGTACAAGATCCGCTAGGAGCAACGATATAATCTACGTCATTAAAATCAGTAACAAATTTACAAGCAATTTCTCTAGCTTCATCTTGATAGCCTGCATTGTAAGCGGGTTGTCCACAGCAGGTTTGGTTGGGATTGAAACTTACTTCACAACCAAAATGTTCTAAGACTTTTGCCATATTTAAGCCCGTTTGAGGGAATAGCTGATCTACGAAACAAGGAATAAATAATTGTACTTTAGGCATGGTATCAAAATTGAATTAAGCTAATCGTTTGTATTGAATCATTTTTAAGGCAGCAATAGCAGCCTCTTCTCCTTTATGACCATGTGTGCCTCCAAGACGCTCCCATGCTTGGGTTTCATTATCAAGGGTGAGTACACCAAAAATAATGGGTACAAGACCTTCAGTATTGAGCTGCGTTATACCTTGGGTTACGGATTGGCAAACATAATCAAAATGAGGGGTGCCACCTCTAATAACCGCACCGAAAGCAATAGCTGCGTCTATAGTTTGTGTAGTTGTAATTTTCTTTAGCGCATAGCTAAGTTCTACGCATCCTGGAACGGTATAATGAGATATTTGTATCTGTGGAAATTGTTGGAAAATAGTAGATGCACCTTTTATAAGCTTTGCTATGATGGTGTCATTCCATTCGGTGCTAACAATAGCAATATGCGCTACTTTAGGTATATTCAGCTGATCTAATGATAGTAGTGCTTTGCTTTGTTGTGCTATGGCCATAAAAAAATCCCCTTTAAGACCACAAAGGTATTAAAGGGGATTTAAAAAAAGGACTTTTTAATTTCCTAATTCGCCCAAACGAGCTAAATTTTTCTCTACATCTCTAGCTTGAGGAGAAGTAGCATATTGATCTCTAATTTCGATATAAAGGCGTTTTGCTTCATCGTTATTTTTAGCCATTTCATTAGCCATAGCTGCACGTAATAAATACATAGGTGTAATTACCTCGTCTGCTTTGTTAGCAGATGCATCCATATAGCAATCAATTGCTTTCTTTGTGTTGTTGGTTTCCATATAAGCATCGCCAAGACAACCTTTAGCCATACTTGCAAATGCAGTGCCTTTACCATTGAAAGCTTCTAATTCGCTGATTGCTTTTTTAAATTCACCTGTTCTTAAGTAACAAACACCAGCGTAGTAATGCGCTAAGTTTGCAGATTTCGTTCCGCTATATTTTTTAATGATTTTTACAAATCCAGGGTGTGTATTATCACCGTTTAATGCAAGGTTTAAAGAGTCCATTGCAAAAAATTGTTGTGCATAAGAAAGTGCAGTAGCTGCTTTGTTTTCTTTAGGTTTTAGAATAAAGTTGGTATACACTACAAAACCTACAACCGCTAATAATACTACTGTAGTTATGGTATTGATACGTTTCTTATTGTTTTCGTATGCCGCTTGTATTTTTTCTAAAGCACTCAATTCATTTGTTGTTGACATAAATTATAGTTTTAATTTTTATTTCAGTATTTTTTATTGTTAGTTATTCGTCTATCCTTTTTTGTTGTTGTCTTTTAGTTGATTATCCTAATCCTCCTCCTCAATCTTAACCTCAATCTCAGTCTCAACCTCAATTTTAATCTACGATATAAGGATAATCTTCTTGTGCATAGATGTCTTTAAACAATTCACTAGCATCTGGATATGGACTTTCCTCAGCAAATTGAACTGCTTCTTCTACTTCTTGGCGCACTTTTTCATTAATTGCTTCAATGTCTGCTTCGGTAGCAAAATTATTTGCCATAATCGTATTTAAGACTTGATTGATAGGGTCTTTCTCTTTATACTCTTCTAATTCTTCTTTAGTTCTATATTTAGCTGGATCGCTCATAGAATGACCTCTAAAACGATAGGTGTTAATTTCTAAGAAAGTTGGTCCGCCTTTTTCACGAGCACGTTTTACGGCACGCTCCATAGCTTTGTGTACTTCTTCACAGCTCATACCATCTACACTATCACCAGGCATATCATAAGCATCTGCTAGGCGATATAAATCTGCTGCTTTTGAAGTGCGTTCTACAGATGTACCCATAGCATACTGATTGTTTTCACAGATAAATACTATTGGTAAATTCCATAATACAGCCATATTAAAGGTTTCGTGTAAGATACCTTGGCGTGCTGCGCCATCTCCAAAATAACAAATCGTTACGTTGTCGTTGTTTAAATAATTATCAGAAAAGGCAATGCCTGCACCTACACCAATCTGAGCACCCACAATACCATGGCCGCCAAAAAAGCGTTTTTCGTTAGAAAAGAAGTGCATACTACCGCCTTTACCTTTCGTGCATCCGGTAGCTTTACCATATAATTCAGCCATACATTCTTTGGCAGAAATACCTTTGGCAATAGCTAAACCATGATCACGATAAGCGGTAATCACATTGTCTGTTGGACGGATAGCAGTCATTAAGCCTGCGGCTAATGCTTCTTGTCCGATGTATAAATGACAGAAACCTCTAATTTTCTGCATTCCGTAGAGTTGTCCAGTTTTTTCTTCAAATTTTCGAAGAAGCAACATTAACTCATACCAATATAAATACGTTTCTTTGCTAAATAGTGTTTGCACGATTTAATAAATTTGTGCGAAAATATAAAAAAATATTCATTACAAAGTACCTTGACCCATATAAATAATATATCGCTCACCCAATTTAAAAATTACCAGCAAGCCCAATTTGCTTTTAATGCACCAATAGTGTGTATTACAGGCCGCAATGGTAGTGGTAAAACCAATTTATTGGATGCGATTTACACTCTTTTTTATACCAAAAGCTATTTTAGTTCCCAGCAGTCCTTTATTGCCTCTTGGGATACCGATGGATACCGGATTGATGCCCAATTAGAGCGTGCGCAAGAAACCCATTCGCTAATCTTAAAATGTAAGCAGCTAAAGCGAAGTATTATACATAATGGGGTGGAATTGGAGAAATTAACCGATCATATTGGCTCCTTTGCCGCCGTAATGATTGCGCCCGATGATATTGGATTAATCAATGAAGGCGGTGAATGGCGTAGGAAATGGATGGATGGAATATTGAGTCAGCTCGACGCCGCTTATTTGCAGTCTTTGTTGAGTTATCAGCAATTGCAAGTACAACGCAATGCTTGGCTTAAGCAACAAGCTCAATTTGCCAATGCCGACACCACCGTGTTAGCCTTTTATAATCAAGAAATGCATACGGCTGCTGCCTATATCTTTAATAAACGCAGCGAATTTTTAAGTCAATTTATGCCCTTATTGCAATCCTATTACGAGCAATTATCGGCATCTAAAGAGCAGGTGCAATTGTACTATAAAAGTGATTTACAAACACAATCTTTATTGCAGTGGCTAGAGAAGGAATTGTATCATGATGTGCGTTTGCAACGAACAAATAAAGGTATTCATAAAGACGATTTAGTATTTAGCCTGCAGGGGCAATCACTTAAGCAATTTGGTTCGCAAGGTCAAAAAAAGAGTTTTTTATTTGCTTTAAAATTGGCACAATACCATTTTATAAAAGAAAATATGCAGCAAACACCTATTTTATTATTAGATGATGTGTTTGAGAAATTAGACAATGAACGCATGGAAGCACTATTGGGTATTATTAGTGGTCCTAAGTTTGGACAAGTACTTTTAACAGATACCGATCCCAAGCGATTAGAGCGTGCTTTTTCAGAGCAAGCAGCGGTGCAATATATTGCTTTATAATACGTTTAAATAGTTTCCATTTATATAGGATTTTGCTCTAGAAAAACTATTTTTGTTTCATTATATTTTTTAAAAATAATTTATGCAATCGTTCAAATCGTATTTACCAACCTTATGGATCGTGTTGGGCTTTTTAATTATTAGTGTTTTGTTTTGCTATCCAGCTATAGATGGTAAAGTATTATATCAGCATGATAATATCTCTTGGAAGAGTATGGCTCATGAAGGTATGCAATGGCACGAAAAAACAGGCGAACAGGTATTGTGGAGTAATAGTATGTTTGGCGGTATGCCCACTTATACGCATTATGTTGCTGAAACAAATAATCATACGGCCTTGATACAAACGGCCTTAACTAGTGTTCTGTCTAAACCAATTTACTTTTTCTTTTTTGCCATGCTTTGCTTTTTTATTTTAATGCAAACCTTGGGTGTAAATAAATGGTTGGGTGCTATTGGTAGTATTGCTTTTGCATTTTCTGCATATAATCCTCAAATTATTGCTGCTGGTCATGAGACCAAAATGTTGTCTATTGCTTATTTGCCTTTATTATTAAGCGGCTTTTTATTAATATATAGAGGTGTATATAAATGGGGTATTCCAGCTTTTTTAATTGCTATGGCCTTACTTTTTGCTAATGCCCATTATCAAATTATTTATTATGCATTTATAGTATTGGGTATAGGAGCTGTGGGTGTTTTAATTCAAGCGATAAAAGAAAAAACATTAGCTTCTTTTATGAAAGGAAGTTTATTGATGTTAGGACTTACTTTGGTAACCATATTACCTAATTTGGGTGCCATTTTAGCTACAAAAGAATATACCAAATTTACCATGCGCGGTGGGGAAAGTGAATTAACTACAGCTCATGATAAAGGAAAGAAAAATGGTGGTTTAGATAAGGATTACGCTTTTATGTGGAGCAATGGCATTGGTGAAACTTTTTGTTTGCTTATTCCTGATTTGTATGGTGGTGGCTCTGAAGATATAGGAGAGGATTCTAAAACCCATCAAGTATTGAGCGAGATGGGTGTGCCAGAAGATGCGGCTACTAATTTTACCGCACATGCACCTACCTATTGGGGTCCACAACCATTTGTAGCCGGTCCTATTTATTTTGGTGCTATCATTTGTTTCTTGTTTGTATTGGGTATGTTCTTGATTAAGAGTCCGCATAAATGGTGGTTATTTGCTGCTGCACTTATTAGTATTGTGCTTTCGTGGGGCGATCATTTCAAGAGCGTCAATTATTTCTTATTTGATCATTTACCCATGTTGAATAAGTTTAGAACACCAACAATGACTTTAAGTATAGCTGAACTAATTTTTCCATTAATTGGTATTTGGGGTTTGAGCGAATTGCTTTCGGGCAAATGGTCGGAGTCTTTAGCTTGGGCTAAAATTAAAATTGCAACTCTAATTACGGGCGGTATAGCATTAGTGGTTGGCGTAGGAAGTCAGTTCTTTTTTGATTTTAAATCACCTAAAGATTTAGAGCGTTTTACCGGTATGCTAGGTGATGAAGCTAAAGCACAAACCTTAATGAATGCGATCGTAGAAGATAGAGCAAGCTTAGCTATGCATAGTGGTTTTTATAGTTTAGTATTGATTTTAATTGCAGCGACTTTATTATGGGCATTGGTGCATAAAAAAATCAACACTAGCATTTTTATGTTGGGTATTGCTGCTATAATTGCTATTGATGAAATTAAAGTAGCCGCAAAATATTTAAATGAAGAGAATTATAAAGATGAAGCAGATTATGAAATGGAATTAGCTCCTCGAGAAGTAGATGCACAAATCCTAAAAGATACAGATCCTTATTATCGTGTTTTAGATCTTACTCGCGCTACTTTTGAAGATGCTATTCAATCTTATCATCACAAAACCGTTGGGGGTTATTCGCCAGCAAAAATGGAAATCTATCAAGATCTTATCAATATGCAACTAAGTGGAAATAACATTAATTCCGAAGTGTTGAATATGTTGAATACGAAATATATCATTTTCCCAGGTCAAAACAACCAACCCATGGTGCAACAAAATCCTGCTGCTTGTGGTAATGCATGGTTTGTAAAAGATATTAAATGGGTTAACAATGCTGATGAAGAAATGGCGGCTTTGAATGCTGCTTCTATAACCGATCCAACTAAAGTAATACCTAACGCTTTTGTTGCAAAACAAACAGCGGTAATTCGCAAGTCGTTCCAATCTGCTATAGGAAATGCGCCAGCAACAATAGATAGTACGGCTTCTATTCGTTTAAATAAATATGGCTTAGACGAAATCTCGTTTATTTATACAGCAGCTCAAGATGGAGGGATAGCGGTATTCTCTGATATTTATTACCCATTGGGATGGAAAGCCTTTATTGATGGCAAAGAAGTTCCTATTGTAAAAGCTAATTATGTATTGCGTGCACTACGATTACCAAAAGGCACTAATAAAATTATCAGCTTCCAATTTAATCCAGAAACCTTTGCTTTTGGTAATAAATTTGCCTTGCTAGGTTCTGCATTATTTTATTTATTGTTAGCTGCATGTGTTTATTTTATTTTCAAAAAAGAAACACCAACAAAGAAATAAAAAAACGGATGTCGATAAAGAAAATCATAGGATTAAGAGAAGAAATGAGCATAGGTTTTTACCTATGCGATTTTCTTTTTAGAATACTATTGCGTCATAATGCAGATGTGAGTTGGGCTATTCATTTCACTAGTGTGATACATGGTGCTGCACGAATTAAAAGAGGTAAAGGAGTTTATCCGGGCGATTCGCCTAATGTATTTATTAATGCAGATAACGGGATTGAGATTGGCGATTACACCAATATTGGTCCAGGCGTAGCTTTGGTATCTGCCAATCATGATTTTATTAATAATGAAATTAATGTGGCGGCAGCTCCTATTAAAATTGGCAAACACTGTTGGTTAGGACATAGCGCTTCCGTAATGCCGGGAGTCGTATTGGGTGATTTCACCATTGTTGGGGCAGGTGCTGTGGTAACTAAAAGTTTTGAAGAGGGTTATTGTGTTATTGCGGGTAATCCGGCTAAGATCATTCGACAACTAGATAAAACGGCTTGTATAGCATATGCCAACTCCAAATAAATCAAGCTTCTTATCGTCGAGTATTTATATTTTCCTGTTGCGTTTTTTTCCAACAGCTGCATTTTTTATTAGTTGGGTTTTCCTTTCTCGTCATTTACCACTTAGTGATTATGGTGCTTACCAATCTTGGTGGATATATTTCTTACTCTTTACCAGTTTAGCCGGAATCGGTTTGCCTAGTTTATTGCTTACCTATCACCCAGGACAAATTGCTTTTTTATTTCAACAAATAAAAGTGCGTAGCATAGCCTATTTTGGTTTATTAGTTTTGGGCTTAGCTGTATTGTGTATTTATTTGCAAGCAAACACAATAAGTAATATCAATCCCATATGGTCCTTGATTTTTTTTATCTCAAGTGTTGCTTTGCTTTTAGCAGAATCGTATTTAATTGCCCTAAAAAAAATAAGATTAATTAGTTGTCTGAGTATTGTGTATTCCTTTCTTTTTGTTGGGCTACATCTGCGCATGCTGCAATCTGGTTTTGATTTGCAAAATTTAATACCATCTTTAACCCTTTTAATGCTTGTTCGTCTTGGTATAGTATGGGCAAGGGTGAGGCTACTACAAAAAAACAATTCTATAACCATTGAGGCATTAGATATTGTTCAGACCCGTTCATTGTGGATGCATTTAGCCATCCAAGACGTTTTACAATATATTTTTAAGTGGATTGATAAGGTTTTAGTAGTTGCACTACTGAGCAGTACATTGACGGCTATTTACTTTAATGGTGCTATCGATATTCCTTTTTTGCCCATTTTATTGGGTGCTTTTACCAGTGCTGGATTATTGTATCTGGCGCAAGTACAATCTACAGATAAGCAACAACATAGTATTGCGCTTTTGCATAAAACAGGAGTTTTGCTTAACGCTATGGTAATGCCTTTATTTTTGTTTTTGTTATTCTTTGCTGCACCTTTATTTGATTTACTTTTTGATCATCGATATGCGGCATCTGTCCCAATTTTTCAATGGTCAATTTTGGTTTTGCCTTTGCGCGCCTATGGCTTTACGAGTATCCTGCAACATGCACATAAAGGTGCGTTGATCAATAAAGGCGCTCTACTAGATTTAGTTATTGCCTTAGCACTATTGTATCCCTTGTATAGGTTGATGGGTTTGCCCGGATTGGCCTTTAGTTTTGTGCTTTCTTCCTATGTGCAAGCAGCTTATTATAGTATACATACCGCCAAGATATTGCAGGTTAAGCTGATTGAATTATTTCCTTTAAAATTATGGTTACAACAGTTTTTGTTGAGCTTTGCAATTATTTATGTTTTTAAAATAGGGAGTTGGTATTTCCCTTGTTCGATTAGCTATTTAGTTCTGGTAGCAAGCCTTAGTTTTTTATTCAATATCCTTTTCTTGTGGATGAAAAAGACATCAATTCAATAATAAAGATGTAATTTGCAGACTACAATCGCAACCATAAATTATGCATTCAAAAGTAACCATAAGTAATAATACCCAATCTTATATCGATAGAGAAGAGCGTTATGGTGCTCATAATTATCATCCCTTACCGGTAGTTTTAAAAAAAGGCGAAGGTGTTTTTATGTGGGATGTTGATGATCAACGTTATTTCGATTTTTTATCTGGATATTCAGCCGTAAACCAAGGACATGCTCATCCAAAAATAGTAGCCGCTCTAATAGCGCAAGCAAGTAAATTAACCCTTACATCTAGAGCTTTTCATAATAATCTTTTAGGGGAATACGAACAATATATTTGTACTTACTTTGGTTACGATAAGGTATTGCCTATGAATACGGGAGTTGAAGCCGTTGAAACAGCTTTAAAATTGGCTCGTCGTTGGGGATACGAAGTAAAACAAGTGCCCAATAACGAAGCGATAATTTTAGTGTGTGAGCAAAATTTTCATGGCAGAACATTAAACGTTATTTCTTTCTCTACCGATGCCAGTAGTACTCATCATTTCGGACCCTTTATGAGCGGTTATCAAGTGATTCCTTATAATGATACTGAAGCCTTAGCACAAGCTTTAAAAAATCCAAATGTAGTGGGCTTTTTAGTAGAGCCCATGCAGGGAGAGGCTGGAGTAGTGGTACCTGATGAAGGTTATTTAGCAAAAGCTGCTGCATTATGTAAAGAACATAAGGTGCTTTTTATTGCCGATGAAATACAAACAGGTTTGTGCAGAACAGGTGCTTTACTAGCCTGTGATCATGAGCATGTAAAAGCTGATATTTTAATTTTAGGTAAAGCACTTTCAGGCGGTACCATTCCTGTATCTGCAGTATTGTGTAACGACGAAATTATGCTAACGATTAAACCCGGTGAACATGGCTCTACCTATGGTGGAAATCCATTGGCATGTGCAGTTGCCGTAGCTTCTTTAGAAGTGTTAAGAGAAGAAAATATGGCTGCGAATGCAGCGGAATTAGGGGTTTATTTTAGAAATGAGCTCTTAGCTTTGCAGCATCCTAATATAGAAATTGTAAGAGGAAAAGGTTTATTAAATGCAATTCAGATTAAGCATGCTAATCCAGATGCCGCTTGGGATTTATGTATTACCATGATGCAAAACGGTTTATTAGCTAAACCTACTCATGGCGATAAGATTCGATTTGCTCCTCCTTTGTGTATTACTAAAGCCCAAATGGATGAGGCTTTGGCGATCATTAAAAAGAGTTTGGCTTGTTTGGAAAACTAAGTACTAGCTTTTAATTTTGTAATTCATATTGGCTCCGTAGTTCAACTGAATAGAATATCAGATTTCGGCTCTGAGGGTTACAGGTTTGAATCCTGTCGGGGTCACCACATGCCTTTGTAAAGTATTTATAATCAATACGTTACAAAAAAATGGAAAATAAAATGCTCAAAAAGTGTAAACATTTTCGATGTCAAGCACCTTTTTAAGCATTTTTTTTGCCCTTTTTTTACCCTATTTTTCACCCCAAAATAAGCCTT
>JAURLW010000035.1 GCA_030831005.1 Bacteroidota bacterium | reverse complement strand
TATGCCAAGCTAATACCATAACGCAAAGATACTATCGACTTTCTATAATTTTTATAAAAGATTACTGAATATACTTGTATTTTTGCTGAAATCTAAAACACCCCTTATGGCGAGTATATCATTTAATAATCGAATTGCAAAAGAAATAGAAGAAATCAAAGCAGCTGGTTTATTTAAAGAAGAGCGCATTATTGCTTCTGAGCAAGGTGCAGAAATTAGTGTAAATGGGAAAACGGTTTTGAATTTTTGTGCTAACAACTATTTAGGCCTTTCTTCTCATCCAAAAGTTATTGCAGCAGCACACGAAACTCTAGACTCTAGAGGTTATGGCATGAGCTCAGTTCGTTTCATTTGCGGTACGCAAGATATTCACAAAGAATTGGAGCAAAAAATCTCTACTTTCCTAGGCACAGAAGATACTATTTTATATGCAGCTTGCTTTGATGCCAACGGTGGTGTATTTGAACCTTTGCTAGGAGAAGAAGATGTAATCATTTCAGATGAATTGAATCATGCATCTATTATTGATGGTGTGCGTTTATGTAAGTCTAAGCGTGCTCGTTACAAGCATAACGACATGGCGGATTTGGAATTACAGTTGCAACAACATAAAGACGCTAGAACAAGAATCATAGTTACCGACTCTGTTTTTTCAATGGATGGCACCATTGCCCAATTAGACAAAATTTGTGATTTAGCAGACCAATATGATGCCATCATTATGATGGATGAATGTCATTCTTCGGGTTTTATGGGTAAAACAGGTAGAGGCGTTCATGAATTGTGTAACGTAATGGGTAGAATTGATATCATTACCGGTACTTTAGGAAAAGCACTAGGCGGCGCTTCTGGAGGTTTTACAAGTGGTAAAAAAGAAGTGATTGATATGCTACGTCAAAGAAGTAGACCTTATTTATTTTCGAATACTTTAGCACCTTCTATTGTAGGAGCTTCTATTGCAGTATTAGATTTATTGAGTGAATCTACTGCACTTAGAGATAAACTAGAGCACAATACCAACTACTTTAGAACAAAAATGACCGAAGCAGGATTTGATATCAAACCAGGCATACATCCTATTTGTCCGGTTATGTTATATGATGCTGTATTAGCTCAAAAATTTGCAGCGCGTATGCTTGAAGAAGGCATTTATGTAGTAGGATTTTTCTACCCAGTAGTAGCTAAAGGCTTAGCAAGAATAAGAGTTCAAATCAGTGCGGGCCATGAGCAAGCACATTTAGATAAAGCCATTGCTGCTTTCATAAAAGTAGGTAAAGAACTAGAGGTAATTAAATAATAGCATCAGCGCAAGCGCTCCAGAATAGAATACTATGCAAGAAGAAAAATCACTCAACTTTTTAGAAGAAATAATAGAAAATGATTTAGCCGCAGGTAAATTTCCTGATGGCATACAAACTCGTTTCCCACCAGAGCCTAATGGATATTTGCATATAGGCCATGCTTCTTCTATTTGTTTAAATTTTGGATTAGCCACTAAATACAAAGGGAAATGTAATCTTCGTTTCGATGATACCAATCCTACAACTGAAGAAACGGAATACGTAGAAAATATTAAACAAGATATTGCTTGGTTAGGCTTCAAATGGGATAAGGAATTATATGCTTCTGATTATTTTGAACAACTTTATCAATTTGCTTTAGCTCTTATAGATAAAGGATTGGCATACGTAGACGATAGTAGTGCAGAAGAAATAGCTGCTATGAAAGGCTCTATACAAAGTCCTGGGCAAAATAGTCCTTTTAGAGATAGAAGTGTTAGCGAGAACAGACAACTATTCGAAGCTATGCGTGCTGGCAACTTTGCGGATGGCGAAAAAGTATTACGTGCAAAAATTGATATGGCGCATCCAAATTTATTATTGCGCGATCCAATCATGTATCGAATTAAACATGCTCATCATCATCGCACAGGTGATGCTTGGTGCATTTATCCTATGTATGATTTTGCACACGGACAAAGCGATAGTTTAGAAACCGTTACCCATAGTATTTGCACCCTTGAGTTTATTCATCACAGACCACTTTATAATTGGTTTATTGAACAATTGGGCATCTACCCAAGTCATCAATATGAATTTGCTCGTCGCAATCTTACCTATACGGTAATGAGTAAGCGTAAATTATTACAATTAGTAACGGAGGGTCATGTAACCGCTTGGGACGATCCTCGTATGCCTACCATTAGTGGTATGAGAAGACGTGGTTATACTGCAAGAGCATTACGCAATTTTGCTGATACAATAGGCGTTGCAAAGCGTGAAAATATTGTAGATATTGGATTATTGGAATTCTGTGTTAGAGAAGATCTTAATAAAATAGCACAACGTAGAATGGCTGTTTTAGATCCTATAAAATTGATCATCACCAATTATCCAGAGACAGAAGAATTATTGCATGCTGAAAATAATCCAGAAGATGCTACTGCTGGTCATCGCATGCTACCATTTTCAAAAGAGTTGTGGATAGAGCGCGAAGACTTTATGGAAGAACCACCTAAGAAATTCTTCAGATTAGGTGTGGGTTTAAAGGTGCGCTTAAAACATGCCTATATCATTGAATGCACTGATTATAAAAAAGATGCGACCGGAAATGTTACTGAAGTATATGCAACTTATATTCCTGAAAGTAAAAGTGGACAAGACACTAGTGGCGTAAATGTCAAAGGTACCATTCATTGGGTAAGTACAAAACATGCTGAAAAAGCAAGTGTTCATTTGTATGATCGTTTATTTAAAGTAGAAGATCCTAGTAGTGAAGAAGGTGATTTTAAATCGTACTTAAACGAACATTCTAAAAGCGTACTTGAAACAGTGTATATAGAACCCGCTTTAGCCAATGCAAGTATAGGAGAGCATTTTCAATTTTTAAGACTAGGTTACTTCTGTGTAGATACAAAGAGCACTAAGGAGCAAATCATTTTTAATAAAACAGTAGGTTTAAAAGATTCTTGGGCTAAAGAACAAAAAAAATAATGAACTTACGAAGCTATAACAAACATCCCCTAATTATTGGCATTAGAAACCTTACCAATAGTAAATATTTAGATGTAATTGGGGTAATGGTTGTATTAATCGGTGCAATCTCCTTAGGATATCACAAAACTAAAGTAGATTTAAATCCCTATCATATACCCTATATTTTACCCTTAGGTATCATATCCATTATTAATACTTGCTTAAGCATGTTAAGCACCAGAATGGTGACTAAGAAAAACAATTTGGGTAATTTAATTGGCACGTTTAACACCGCATTAAGTGGTGCAGTAGATTTCTTATTAGGTAATTTTGCGGCTATTATTACCTATCCTGTTTCTTTTATAGCCAATTATTTTTGTTATCGCTCTTGGAAAATTAGCAAACACCTACGTGAGGTTGATTGGGTATTTTATAGAAATATACTTTTGGGTTTTATTGTTTCCTTTATACTCAACTATATTGGCTTCAAAAAATTTGATATTTTCAGTACAGAGCCTATCGACTTGTTAAAGTTTTTTGTAGTAGCCATTCCAGCAGGTATTACTTTTGGTGCCACTTTTAATACCGCCCGATTATATCCTGATAGTTGGTTAATGTGGCAGAGCTATAATTTATTTAAGCTCATTCAAAATGTATTATTTAAAAACTACGCCAATGTATTTAAGTATATTTTCTACTTATTTAATGCTATCATTGGCTATATCACATGGAAATCTGAGGACAGCAAAGAATTTAAATTGTCCAACAAATAAGTTGACAATTTCTTATCCTTAAATACAATAATCTAAAGGACTACGACTAATCTAAAAAATCGTCGCTCGGCTTTTGGCTCGCTAAAAAATTATCTAAAATTGGAGCAAATTGAGGTGGCACCTTTTTTAGGATATAAGCTTTTACTGTTTCTAGAGCCGCCTTTGCTTGTTCTGGAGTCAATCCAGCATTGGTTTCTAATTCTTTAAGTAAATCGTTCATAAACTATGCTGTTTTTTGTGATTGTAATTTTTCTACTTGCAATTTTTCTTTCGTATAGGCTAAGCTAAGATGAAAGGTAGTCACTCCTTTTTCGCTTGGCAAATCATACATAGCGTCACGCAAAATCATTTCACAAATACTTCGTAAGCCTCTTCCACCTAATTGAAATTCAATTGCTTTTTCTACCATAAAATCCAAAGCATCTTCATCTACCGTTAAAGCTATTTGCTCAAGGGCAAATAATTTTTTGTATTGTTTGATTAAGGCATTTTTAGGTTCTGTAAGAATTTGTTTTAAAGACGTTTTGTCGAGTGGATTTAAATAGGTAACAATAGGTAAACGACCTAAAAGTTCTGGTATTAAACCAAAGCTTCTTAAGTCTTGTGCATTTACATATTGCAATAAATTAGCTCTATCTAATTCTTGTGTTGCTGTAATAGAGCGATATCCAATAGCCGAGGACTGCATTCTTCGTGCTATCATTTTATCGATACCTTCAAATGCACCTCCGCAAATAAATAAGATATGTTGGGTATTTACTTTAACCATTTTTTGGTCAGGATGTTTTCTACCCCCTTGAGGAGGCACCAATACTTCCGATCCTTCCAGTAGTTTTAGCATAGCTTGTTGCACTCCCTCGCCACTCACATCTCTAGTAATCGATGGATTATCACTTTTTCTTCCAACTTTGTCCATTTCATCGATATATACAATGCCCTTTTCAGCTAAGGCAACATCATAATTACAAGCCTGTAATAAGCGCGATAAAATACTCTCTACATCTTCACCTACATAACCCGCTTCTGTAAAAACAGTAGCATCAGCAATGGCAAATGGTACTTGTAATAATTTTGCTATAGTTTTTGCTAAAAGGGTTTTACCGGTACC
>JAURLW010000034.1 GCA_030831005.1 Bacteroidota bacterium | reverse complement strand
TGGCCTTAGAAAATATGGGCTTCAAAACTTTTGGATTTGCTGGAGGCAGAGAAGATGTTTGGGAACCAGAACAGTTTATATACTGGGGACCTGAATCTACATGGTTAGACGACAAACGCTATACAAAAGATAGACAATTAGAAAAACCATTAGCAGCTGTACAAATGGGATTAATTTATGTAAATCCTGAAGGCCCTAATGGAAACCCCGACCCTATTGCTTCAGCAAAAGATATAAGAGAAACGTTTGGCCGTATGAGCATGAATGATGAAGAGACGGTTGCCTTAATTGCTGGTGGACATACTTTTGGCAAAACACATGGAGCAGCTAGCGCTTCTCATGTAGGTAAAGAGCCAGAAGCAGCGCCAATTGAAAATCAAGGATTGGGTTGGTTAAGCGATTACAAAACAGGTAAAGGCAAAGATGCTATAACTTCTGGTTTAGAAGTTACATGGACTTCAACACCTACGCAGTGGAGTAATAAATTTTTCAATACCCTTATCAATAATGAATGGGAATTAACAACAAGCCCTGCAGGAGCTAAACAATGGGTAGCTAAAAACGCATTAGCAAATGTACCTGATGCATTTGATCCTAATAAAAAACAATTACCAATGATGCTCACAAGTGATCTTGCTTTAAAGTTTGATCCTAGTTATGCAAAAATTAGCAAACGTTTTTTAGAGCATCCGGAAGAATTTGCAAGCGCTTTTGCTAAGGCATGGTTTAAATTAACCCACAGAGATATGGGTCCTAAAACTACTTATTTAGGCCCTGAAGTGCCTAAAGAGGAGTTAATCTGGCAAGACCCTATTCCTAAAGTAAATCATGAGCTAGTTACAGAAAAAGATATCGTACAATTAAAAAATAAAATTAGTACTGCTGGTCTTTCCATTAGCGAAATGGCTACTACAGCTTGGGCATCTGCATCTACATACAGAAACTCTGATCGAAGAGGTGGCGCTAATGGTGCTAGAATTAGATTAGCTCCTCAAAAAAACTGGGAAGTCAACAACCCTAAGCAATTAGAAAAAGTTCTAGCGGTTTATGAAAAAATACAAAAAGAGTTTAACGCACAACAAAAAAACAATAAACGTGTATCAATAGCTGATATCATTGTATTGGCTGGCAATGTAGCAGTAGAACAAGCTGCTAAAAACGCTAATATTGAAATTGCGGTTCCTTTTACGCCAGGCAGAATGGATGCTACACAAGAACAAACCGACACTAACTCTTTTGCAGTTTTAGAACCCATGGCTGATGGATTTAGAAACTATTTAAAAACCAAATACACCGTTGCAACTGAAGCATTGTTAGTAGATAAAGCCCATTTACTAACCTTAAGCATACCAGAAATGACGGTGCTATTAGGTGGTATGCGCGCATTGCAAGCAAACTTCGATAATTCTAAAAATGGTTTATTTAAAACTAATAATCCAATCCAACTTAATAATGAATATTATAGTTCTTTACTAAATATGGATACCGAATGGCGTGCAGTAAACGACGATCAAGAGCTTTTTGAAGGAAGAGATCGTAAAACAAACACCGTAAAATACACAGCTACACGTGCCGATTTAATTTTTGGATCTAATTCAGAATTAAGAGCAATAGCAGAGGTTTATGCAAGTAATGATGCTAAGGAGAAATTTGTAAAAGACTTTGTAAAAGCATGGACAAAAGTGATGAACTTAGACCGCTTTGATGTGCAATAACAAAACCACTTTTAATAAATAATAATCCCGGCATCAGCCGGGATTATTATTTTATGCTTAATTTCAAATAAAAAAGATATTGTTTATGAAAAATATAAAAATAAACTTCGTCTCTATACTCTTTATTTTTTTTTGTAGCATAGGTTGTTTTGCTCAGCCGACATTTACAAAAGAACAATTAGCAAAGTGCAATACAGCAAAAAATGTTAAATACTTAAATGAAAAAGAAAAAGAACTTATTCAGTTAATAAATCTTGTACGCCAATATCCTAAGCAATTTTCAAAAATATACTTAGAAAATGAAGCTGCTGAAACAGTTGTAGGTTGGAGAAATATTATACCCGATTGGGATATAAATTATTACGTAAGCACGCTAAAAAAAAGGCTCCAAACTATGGAACCTATGGACTTAATGTATCCAAATGATACGTTACATCAAATAGCAAAATGCTGGGCAATAGAATCAAGTACAAATCATAAAACAGGCCATGAACGTATTAATTGTAGCTATGGATATATGGCAGAATGCTGTGCTTATGGACCTTCTTTGCCCATTGATATTCTATTATGTTTATTAATCGATCATAAAGTACCCAGCCTAGGACATCGATTTATAATTCTAAAAGGGTATTATACAAATATAGGGCCAGCCATATATTGCGATAACCCTAAAGAACCCTTCTATAGAAATTATACAAGCGTATTAGATTTTTATTAGTAAAATCTTAGGGGTCAATTATCCCCCTAACAGCTTTTAGCAAGGATTCATCAGGTTTATGATAGAAAATACCAGTTGAACTATTTGTTCTTACTCCTCTTACAAATAAATAAATAACCCCACCAAAATCTCTTTGGTAATTAAAATCAGGTTTTCTTAAAGCTAAATAACGGCATACTGCAATGGTATAAATCAAGTACTGAAGATGATAATTATTTTCTTCCATGGCTACGCGTACCTGTTCTGATTGATAATCGTCTAACTGAGCACCTAAAAAATTAGATTTCCAATCGAGAATGTAGAACTTTTGATTATGTTCAAAAAACAGATCTATCTTCCCATTCATAATCCCTTCTAATTCTTGAATAGATTTGATAGTAAAAGGCAATTCAGGACTCGATAATTGCGCTATTTGCTTCGTAGCAAATGGCTTAAATGGAAAATCAAATTCTAGTTCATTAATTCGTTTTTCATTTTTCACTTGCTGCAAACAAAAGGTATCTTCAGCTACGAGAGAAGTACTGACTAATTCCTGGAGTAGTAAACGAAACTGCGAAACTAATTGCTCATTCCCTTTCACACCCATTCGCTTCAAACTTTTTTCTATCAGATAATTCCAATTAGCATCCTCAGCGAAATTGATATGCTCTAATAAATAGTGCATTAGATTTCCTGTTTGTGCACCTTTTTTCAACTCTTTAAAAACAAATTGATCGTACGCATCATTTGATAGCAATGCAGTATATGAATTAGAATTTGTAGTATGCTCAGGATTTAAAGCGCTATAACTCGATCTCGTCCAATGTAATTGTTGCAGCTCTAATTTGTGAACCTCTTTATATACAGGCAATTGTTGATTGGGTTGAACATAGCTAAAATTGAAATCCACATCGGGTATATCCCAAAAGAATTGGTCAATCAAATCTTGGCGCTCACGCAATGCGGTTTTAAATTTCTTTAATGAAGAATCGTTATAATATTTACCTGAATTATCTGTTAAAAAACACTGATATCGGGCACGTGTAATCGCCACATAGATTAAGCGCCTATTTTCTTGTTCTGCTTGTTGTTTCGATAATATTTTTTGTGCATCGGTGCGAAGATTTTTATCTACTACACAATAGGCACCCGTTTCTGGATCACGAAAGCTGCTCGTATTGAAATGGGGCGGTTCTGCTAATAAATCTAAATGAGGTGCAAGTACAATATTATATTCTAAGCCTTTACTTTTATGAATGGTTACAATTTGCACCGCATCTTGATCACTCTCTATGCGTTGTTCATATTCATCACCTTCTCTCGCCTCACCTTCCATGCCTTTTTTAAACCATTGTAATAATTCTTCAGGATTGAGTTTTTTCTTGAATGCAATTTTATGAAGTATTTCTACTAGCTGATGGATATTAACCACTCTTCGTTCTGGTTGTTCTGCAGATGGATCATACAATTTCTGATTCAGCTCATAATCGGCAATAAACTGGTGCAACATTACATATACACCCTTGTCTTTCCACGAATCCTGATAGCGCTTAAATTGCATAAGCAAGGCTTCCTCATCTGTATGCAAAATTGATGTATCCGTATAGCCACCTAAAGGCGTAAGAAGTGCTTTGTTTATGGCACTTCTACTGCAGTCAAAAACCGCATTTAATATATAAAATAAATGAAGGGCATCATCAGAAGCCAATAATTTAGATTCATCAATGGTTACGGAGGGTATTCTTAATTGCGCCAAAATCATCTTGATGACTTTAGCTTCTTTTTTTGATCGTACTAAAATACCCAAATCTGAAGGACGTAACGCTCTTGCTCCTTTGTCTTTTTCCACTAATACAAAATTGCCCGGTGTAAACAGATGAATTAAAATCTGTCTTATAGCTTGTTGTAGTTCTTTCTTATTGGCATGAGAGGATAATTGTAAAGGATAAGTTTCAGCACCCTTATATAAGAGCATCCCTTTACTTGCGCCCCTTGGAGCTTCTACTTGGATATAGCTAATCGCTTCTTTTAACACAGCGTCCTCTTTGAAGGCAAACGTATCGAAATCTTTTTGAGGAAGAAAGAATGCATTCATCGCGTCTATATAAGCAACTGATGACCTATAATTGACATTCATTTGATGCAATACCGTCACATCTTGCTTAGCCTTAAAATAAGTATTGATATCTGCTTTTCTAAAAGCATAAATAGACTGCTTAGGATCGCCTATATAAAATAGAATCGTATTCTTTTTAAATAGACGCTCAAAAATGGCATACTGCTCGCTGTCCGTATCTTGAAACTCATCTATAAAAACAGCCTCATATTTTGCTTGTAGAGCTTGAACCAATGCTGCCGACTGATCGCCATCTTGTAAAGCCTTATATAGCAAAGAAATCATATCATCATAGGTAATAACTCCACGGCGCATTTTTTCAAATTGTATGGCTCTTTTAACAGCTTTAATAGCAGCAATATTAATTTGGTATGCAATGCTCTTAAATAAGGATGTTTGTTGTGCTATAATCGAACAAAGAGTATTAATCTCTTCTAATAGATCAGCAAATATATCCTTGATATAGTTTTTATCCGCCTTTTCTACTAGAGAAGCTACAACCTGATCCCAATCTTCTGATTCAAAAGGTACTAAAAGCAAATTTGCAGCAGTTTTATTTTTTCTAATAATAGTTAAATAAGCTAGTTTTTGAGTTATAATCGCTGTTACTATAGTATCATAATTTATTTGCTTATTTTCTTCTAAAGTATTGTAATCGCTTAATACTTGATTTTGAAAATCAGTACTTAAAAAATTACTCGGCAAGGGAGCAAAATTAACAAGCCGCTTGCCAGCAAGTGCTTCTTTAACTATGTCAAATGTATTTTGATGCGATACTTTAAACGCATACAAATGTTCTAATAAAGGAACTTGTATAGTAGTAATGTGTTTTCTCCAAAACTCATTAAAAACATCTTCAGCAATTTGATTATATTCATCTGGTGTAAGTGTAGTAGCACCAAATAGTTGTTTAGTTTCAAAAGAAAACTCAGATAAAGTACGCTGGCAAAAACTATGTATAGTTAATACCGATGTTTCATCTAAGAAAAGTTGTGCAATATGTAATTGTTGTGTTACTAATGCAGAACCCTGTGCAGAACATTGCTTATGGATATACTTATAAATAGTTTTATCATCAATAGCTTCTTCCCTACTTGCCTTCAATGCCAGACGAACAAAGGACCTTACCCTGGTTTCCAATTCAGCTACTGCAGCTTTGGTAAACGTCACCATTAATATTTTCTGAATAGGAATATGTTTCTCTACAATCAAACGTAAACAAAGTAATGCAATGGAATAGGTCTTACCTGTTCCAGCACTAGCCTCTATAAGGTTGCTACCCTCTAGGGCAACCTCTTCTGGATTAAAATTATCGTTGATTATAGTAGGCATGACTATTTTTTATTTCTTAATTTCTTTGAACAAATCAGGTAAACGCTCACTAATAGGCTTAAAAATACCTGTGGTGTTTGACTTCAAAAAGGGATAATTTGCTTCTGAAAAGAAACCAAATTCAATAGCTTTTTCTAAATAAACATCGCTGAAGGTATAATCTTGTTCTTTATCTTTTATCTCTTCGTAAGCACTCCAAAAATCGGCATAATCATCAGACAAAATACCCAGATTGTTAAGACCTAGAGCTGGATAGAAATAGAAATAAGCATCATGACCTTGCTTAAAACTATCACAAAAATAACTTAGTAGGTCTTTGGCATTTTTTTCAGAAAGCTCTCCAGCAGCTATATATACATTCTCTTTTATCTTTTTAGCAATAAAAACCATATCTAAATGATGGCCATTGGCCACCAATAAAAGATAGCGTACATAATCATTCAAAAAGTATTTTAAATGTTGACTAGAATTGCAAACGCTGATAAATTTGTTTCCATATACACGATCAATACGTCCATCTAGTATTGAAGCATCAAGATGAAGGGATAAATCAAAGCTTCGCATTTCATTACCCATAGATTCTTCTTGAAATCGATCACGTAAACTAGAAAGCTCATTATACATATTAGAAAAGGCAACTTTTCCCATATTATGCAAAGGCAATTTACCTTCTTTCTTAGCCTTTTTATAATAAGCTGTTGCAGATGCCTCATCTAGGTAAATACATGCATCTTGTAATGACCAAGTAGTCAAACTATCCAACTCAAAAAGTTCATGCTCTTGCAGTAGAACTTCGTCTTCATGATAATAAACATTCAATTGCTTATTTAAATATAGCTTGGGAGGATTTTGCAAGAATTTCCCAATATCATCAATGGCTATTCGATTAAAATCAAATTCTTTCTTGTGAATAGCAGTGCTTTGAATAATTACTCCTGTCTTGTATCGATCATCAGTCAAATAATTCAACAAGCCTCCATCTGGATTATATTGATGACTAAAACTATGTAAGGGATGGATATTAACCCATTCTTTTCTAAACCGATCCGTGTCTGCATGATATCCACGGGCAATATAATCTATCAATTCGTCAACTAAAGAAGAAGCTGGCAAAGGTGCCCCATCTTTAGCATTAACCGCTATATAACTGATATATAAAAACTGCTGTGCCGATAAGAGCGTCTCTAGGAAAAGATGTTTGTCATTATTTTTTACGTTTCTATCGCCTGGTTTCCAATATTGCAATAAACTAAAACTTATGGCTGTTTCTTTTCTAGGGAATTTATCAAAATTCATACCTAACATAGCTACCACTTTAAAAGGAATACTACGCATGGGGACCATAGAGCAAAAAGTAATGCCGCCTTTCATAAAAGAAGCTGATTTTTGTTCTACTTGTAAACGTTTTAAAAAACTGTATCTAAAAACTTCAAAACTAATTTTAACTGTTGCATCTTCTTCTAGCATCAACAAAGCCTCTGTCAACTGAATAAATTTAGCATATTCCTCATCTTCGCCTTCCCCTGCTACTATAATCATATCCTCTACCAATTCTTGCACATATACAGCCCATTCAGCAATAGTTTTATCTTGCGATCTTACTTCCATTTTTCGTTGGAGCACCTTAACAAAATAAACTAATCGAACAGCATCTAATGCCTCATTTCCTTCCATAGTATCTAATGGAATAAACGTATCTACTCCATCATTTACTTCGTATTCGCCACTCATACAAATGCCATAGATTATTTTCTTAAGACCATAGTTCCAAGAAATCGTTCGGGTTTCATCTGCTACCCTTCCGTCTTTACTATAAATTATTCCTGCTTGTCGAATAGCATCTCTTAATAAAGACAACTCATCTAACTTAAATCGTTTTCTTATTAAAGGCGCATCTAATAATTGCAAAACAGCTTCTGCTTTAAAACTATTGGTATCAAAAGACAATAACTCTTGCAAGGT
>JAURLW010000033.1 GCA_030831005.1 Bacteroidota bacterium | reverse complement strand
AATTGCAGGCAGATGGTAAAAAAGCAACTTTTTTCTATACGGCGGATAGCCGCGTAGATTTTAGAGAACTCATCAAGGTTTATGCTACTGATTTTAAAGTAAAAGTAGAAATGCGACAAATTGGTGCTCGCCAAGAGAGTGCTAAAGTAGGTGGTATTGGATCTTGCGGAAGAGAATTGTGCTGTAGTACTTGGCTTACAGATTTCAAATCGGTAAATACCAATACGGCACGTTATCAAAATTTATCAATCAATCAAACCAAATTATCCGGTCAGTGTGGTCGTTTGAAATGTTGTTTGAATTACGAATTAGATACCTATTTAGATGCCTTGAGTGTATTTCCTGATCACGCAGAGCAAATTGAAACAAAACAAGGAAGAGCCTTCTTGCAAAAGAAAGATATCTTCAAAAACCTCATGTGGTATAGTTTTGCATCGAGCAATAAACAATATCCAATGACCATAGAGCGCGTTAAAGAAATTATTGCTCTTAATAAAAAAGGTGTATTCCCTGATGAGTTGCAAGCAATAGAAATTGAATCGGCAAGTGAGCGTAAAGGTATTAAGTCGGCTGATATGGGCTTTGTAAATGATGTTGGTCAAATTACTTTAAAAGCACTTGAAAAGAAAAATAAGAATTTCAAACACAAGAATAATAATCAGAAAGCCGCTAATAATCCGGGTAATAAAGGACCACAACCAGCTGCTCAAAGATCAAATAATGGAAGAGGGCCAGCTGCTCCTAATCAAAATCCTAATCAACAAAAGAGAGGCCCACAAAAGCCAAATCCTGCAAGGCAGCCGCAAAAGCCTAATAAAACAGCAAATGCTGCTGCACCAAATGTAGAAAAGGTATCGGGAATTTTCTCTGACGAATCATAAATCATTTTCATTAATAAAGCCATAGTTAGCTATGGCTTTTTAAATATTAGCAATGCAAATTAAAAATACATTAATTGTTTTTATCTCGGCTTCATTCTTGCTAAGCTGCTCAAGTACACCCAATCAATTGAGAAATTTAATTTGGTTGCAAGGCGAATGGCATGCGCAAAAGGATAGTACATTATTCATAGAAACATGGAAAATGCAAGATGATAGTACGATGTTGGGTAAAGGAAGTATAGTAGAAGGGGGTGATACCACTGTTTTTGAAAATATTCAGTTATTACAAAAAAAAGATGCTTTCTATTATGTGGTTAATTTACCTAATAAACCCAATGCAATTTATTTCCGTTTCATAGGACAAAAAACAAATGCAAGAGCGGCCTCTTTTTTTTTTCAACGTGTTGATACCATAGCCAATAGCTTATTTGAAATACAATATGAGCAATTGTTAAACGACAAAATGCGAGTTAAACTCAGCATGCCTAATGCAAAGCAAAAAGAGCTAATAGAATTTAAGCAAGTAAAATAAACTAGGATTGAGCAATGAAAACCGGAATGGTAATTAAATGCCTAACTTGATTAATTGTCTCCCCGTAAAGATAATCGTTTAGACCTTTATGCCCATGACTTCCTAGAATCAATAAATCTGGATTTGTTTCATTGACTATTCGCGCAATTTCTTGAGCTCGTTTATTATATCCTAATAAAGCACTTGTTTGATAACCACGTTCCTTAAAGTAGGCTGCATACTCTTGCAATAAGGCTTTGTCTCTTATGGTTTCTTCGTCGTGTGCATTATTGCCCAGTAAACGCGCAGAAGCACTCTCTACAATATGAATGAGAATAATATGCGTGCCTTTAGGCGCCAAGCGAAGAGCATGTTTTATGCTATCCCTATCATTCTCCGTATAATCTAAAGCAATAGCAATTTTGCTAAACGCTTCAAATTCTGTATTAAGATTAGGTAAGTCAATAGTTGGATGTATAAACGGTTTGTTTTGTATTTTCTTTGCGATTAATGGATAGATAATGGTGTATATCAATAGACTTACAATGAGTAGTTCCATGAAAATAATAAACACCTTAAGGGGCATAGAAGTAGTGCCTTGTATCCATTCAAATGCTGTAGTATACACTAATTTTAAATTGAGTGAAACAATAATGCTGACTACAATCCAGCCGATAACTTGAGTAGATTTTTTGATCGTGAAAATGCCCATTTCTTTTTTGTCACTCACAAAGTGAATTAAAGGAATAACAGCAAAGGCTAATTGCATACTCAATATTACCTGACTAAATACTAAAAGACGATCTGCTTGATCTTCTCCTGCAATAAGTAATACTAATAGGGTAGGAACTATAGCAATTAAGCGGGTTACAATTCTGCGCATCCATGGATTGATACGAAGCGATAAATAACCTTCCATTACGATTTGTCCGGCTAAAGTGCCCGTAATTGTAGAGCTTTGTCCGGCAGCAATCAATGCAATGGCAAACAAATGAGGCGCCCAAGTATGTCCTAACAAAGGAGCTAATAATTCGTGTGCTTCAGACAAGGAAGCAACATGGCTATTTCCGCTGGTATGAAACGTACTTGCTGCTAAAATTAAAATAGATGCATTTACAAAAAAAGCAATATTCAAGGCTATGGCGCTATCCCATAAATTATATTTTAAAGCACGTTTTATAGCTGTTTCGTTTCGCTCTATTTTTCTAGTTTGTACAAGAGCCGAATGTAGGTATAGATTGTGAGGCATTACCGTAGCGCCTATAATGCCAATAGCGATGTAAAGGGCTGCTTGGTCAGGTAACTTAGGGTTTAATCCTTTAGCTACTTCCATCATATTAGGTTGTGCAAATAGGAGTTCTACTAAAAAACAAACACTTATAATACCCACTAAACCTATGATGAAAGCTTCCATTTTTCTAATACCTAATCGTTGCAGATACATTAATAAAAAGGTGTCTAAAATGGTTATGCCCACACCCGCTAAAAGCGGAATGCCCAATAATAATTGCAAACCAATAGCCATTCCTAATACCTCTGCCAAGTCGCAGGCAGCAATAGCTAATTCAGCAAATACATACAATATAAAATTGACGGGCTTTGGGTAACATAATCGATTACATTGCGCTAAATCTAACTGGCGAACAACACCTAGGCGAGCGCTCAAGGTTTGAAGTAATAAGGCCATTAAATTACTCATTAAAAGCACCCAAATAAGGGTGTATCCAAATTGGCTACCACCAGCTAAATCAGTAGCCCAATTGCCCGGATCCATATAACCTACACTTACCAAATAGGCTGGTCCGAAAAAGGCAGCAACTCTTCGCCATCCCTTATTTGACTTAGGGATTTCAACACTTTCGTGCACTTCGCTGAGCGATTGATGGGACATATGCGTATGGTAATTAGATGAATAAAGTTACAAATTCAATTCTATTTATTGGTAATAATAAAATTTTAGCTAGAAGTAAGTTATAAACTTTGCTTTTTGTATCTTGTAGCATCATTTATTATATAGGAATAAGGCATGTCAAAACAGATTGTTGTTAGTGGAATTCGTTCTACTGGTTTTTTACATTTAGGGAATTATTTTGGTGCAATTCACAATTATGTGAAAATGCAAAACGATTATAATTGTTATTTTTTTGTTGCCGACTATCATTCTCTTACTACTCATCCAGATCCAAAAGATTTAAAGCAACACGTATTTAGAGTGGCAGCAGAAAATATTGCCAGCGGTTTAGATCCAGAAAAGGTGGCTTTATATGTACAAAGTGATGTACCTGAAATTTTAGAATTATATTTTTTATTAAATACGCTTACTTATAAAGGGGAATTAGAGAAAGTGCCCACCTTTAAAGAGAAGGTGCGCTCTCAGCCTGAAAATGTTAATGCAGGTTTGCTTACCTATCCGGTATTAATGGCTGCAGATATTTTGATTCATAGGGCGGTGAATGTACCAGTAGGTAAAGATCAAGAACAGCATTTAGAAATGGCTCGTAATATGGCCAATCGTTTTAATAATCGTTATGGAGAGTTATTTCCAGAGCCTTATCCATTTAACTTTGGTAGCGAATTGATTAAAGTGCCAAGCTTAGATGGCAATGGTAAAATGAGTAAAAGCGAGAATGTAAATGCTACAATTTACTTGGCAGATGATGATGATACCATTCGCAAAAAAACAATGAAAGCAAAATCAGGATTGTCGCCAGAGCAAGCAAATAGTCCGATGACAGAAGATATTCAAAATCTTTTTTCATTGATGCGCCTCATGACGGATGCCAATATTGTAACGCAATATGAAGCTGATTATGCTGATTGCTCTATACGTTTTGGAGATATGAAAAAGCAATTAGCCGAAGATATGATTCGATTTGTGGCACCGATTAGAGAGCGTGCTGCTGATTTGCAAAAAGACGAAGCGCGTTTACAACGCATATTAAAAGAAGGCGCAGAGAAGGCTAGAGTGAGTGCTCAGGCTACCTTACAAGAAGCAAGAAAATTAATTGGAATAAACTACTACTAAAAAAATATATAAAGAATACGAACGGTATGGCAAAGAAACCTAAAATTAAACACATCGCAATTGCTGGTAATATTGGAGCAGGTAAAACAACCTTAACTAAAATGTTGGCTAAACATTTTAAATGGGAGCCTCATTTTGAAGACGTAGATCACAACCCATATTTATCTGATTTCTATGAAGATATGCACCGATGGTCATTTAATTTACAAGTGTATTTTTTGAACAGTCGTTTGCAACAATTATTAGAAATTAGAAATGGTGCTGAAACCGTAATTCAAGACAGAACTATTTATGAAGACGCATTTATATTTGCTCCCAATCTACATGATATGGGATTAATGACACAGCGCGATTTTGATAACTATTCTAAATTCTTTAGTACCATTCAACAAATGGTGAGTGCTCCTGATTTACTTATTTATTTGAAGGCTGGCATTCCTAAACTTGTTGATCAAATTCAGAAAAGAGGTAGAGATTATGAAGAGAATATTCGTTTAGATTACTTAAAGCGATTGAATGCTTACTATGACAAATGGATTGCTGGTTATAAAGATGGGCCACTATTAGTTGTAGAAGTAGATCATATGGATTTTGCTGAAAACGAAGAAGATTTTGCAAAAATAGTTAGTAAAATAAATGCTCAAATCAATGGTTTATTTTAATTAAATCAATTTTTATCTTGCGTTATACCATAGCTACCTTAATATTTTGTTTCTTCCAATTATCGAGTGCCTTTGCTATATTATTTAAAGGCACCATAAAAGATACTTATGGTAATCCGCTGCCATACGCCACCATTTATTTAAGAAATAATCATGCTGTTAGTGCAGCAGCTAATAAGGAGGGTGTTTTTCAAATAGATTTACCGCTGGGCAAACAAGAATTAGTTTGTCAATACATTGGGTACCAAGTATATGCTAAAGTAATTGATGTAACGGCTTCAACACCTACACAATTGAATATTGTTATGCAAGAACAACAATATCAAATGAAAGAGGTATTGATTAAAAAAAGTAAAGAAGATCCTGCTTTTGAAATCATGCGAAAAGCTATAGATCAGAGAGCACATCATTTAAAACAATTTCAGAGCTTCCAAACAGATATTTATTTAAAAGGTGCCATAAGAAATAGATCTACACCGGATTACGAAAAGATAAAAGTACTTACGGGTAACGTTACCAATTCCGCTAAAAAGAAAAAAGAAGACAGTACTGATCTTTCCCTGTTGAAAGGAATTTTATATCTCTGCGAAGAAGATGCTACATATTATCAAAAACGTCCTAAAGATTTTTTACAAGTAAGAGCCGTTAGAGAGAGTGGTAATCCTAACGGGCTTGGTGTGGCTCGTTTTCCAGCGGTATTGAATTTTTACGAGAACATCATCAATATAAATCCAGAAGGTAATCCTCGAGGATTTATTTCTCCGGTGAGTAAGCAGGCCTTACTTTATTATAAGTATAAATTGATGGGCTCCTTTATGCAGCAAGGGCATGAAATTTTTAAGATTAAAGTAATTCCTAAAAGCGATGCTACACCTGCTTTTACGGGTACTATTTATATTGCTGATAGTGAATTTGCTATTCATAGTATTGATGTCTTTTTAACACAAAAACAAACGCTTAATGTATTAGATACTTTAGGTGTGCAACAACAATATGTGACAGATGATGCGGGTAATTGGATTGTGCAAAGTCAAATGTATTATGCGGCTGTTTCTTTATTGAGCTTTGATATCTTAGCAAGTTTTAATACGGTGTATAGTAATCAGAAGGTAAATCCAATTTTACCCGATTCTTTATTTTCAAAAAAACTAATTACTGCATATGAAAAACAAGCAACTAAAAAAGATACCACATATTGGTCGAGCAGCAGACCGATACCTTTAGTGGAAGACGAGCAACGAGATTTTATTAAAAAGGACAGTATACGTATAGCGCTAAGCAATCCTATGTATATAGATTCTATGCGTAGAAAATCAAATAAAATAAGTGGCGGAGCAATTTTAATGACAGGTGTATCCTACAATGATTCTAATTATAAGAATAATTTTCAGTTGAGCCCTTTATTGTTTAGTATACAATACAATACAGTAGAAGGGTTTAATTTTTCGCCAAAGTTGAAGTGGATTCATAAAATAGACTCGAATAGCGAACGTTTAAGTGAAACAGCTATACGTTATGGGTTTGCTAATAAAACATACCAAGCCATGACCCGTTTAGAGTGGCTTTGGAAGGATAAAAATTGGTATGGTAAAAATGTCCGTTTTGGAATAGAAGCTGGACAGTACATGGTACAGTTTAATAGCGAGTCGCCTGTTGCTATTGAATATAATACCACCGGTTCTTTATTGTATGCCAACAACTATTTGAAGCTTTATCAAAGAGGTATCTTAAGAACGTATCTGGAACGTAATTTTGCAAATGGGTTAAAATTTAGCATAGATGCATCTTATCAGCAACGTAAATTTGTTGATAATTATAGTGCAAATCCTTTTACTTGGAGTAAAGATACCCCAACTCGTTTTACGCCTAATACACCTTCGAATGACTTGCTAAAGGAATTAAATAATAATGATGCGTTTATAATAAATATGAAAGCAAGTTATAGGCCTGGCATGAGCTATATACAGTATCCAGATAAGCGATTGCCTGTGAGAAGTAATTGGCCCTTATTTACTTTGCAATACACAAAAGCTATTCCAGGTATAGGGCAGAGTAGCATGCAATTTGATAAGTGGAAGATGAGTGTTTCAGATGTAGTATCCTTGAAGATGGCTGGATCTTTTGATTACATTTTACATATTGGTGGTTTTCTAAACAAAGAACAAGTTTCTTTCCCCGATTATTTTCATGTGTTAAGTAATCAGTTTAATCTTACCATGTCTTATAGTAATAGCTTTCAGTTAGCACCTTATTATCAGTACAGTCATACCGCTACTTCTTTTGCAGAGCTTCATTTGTCGTATTATCTTAAAGGCTTTCTTACTAATAAAATACCTTTATTCAATCGTTTGCAGTGGTATATCGTTACTGGTGTTAATGCGCTGTATATAAAAGAAGATCAACATTACAGAGAAGTCTTTATGGGTTTAGATAATTTAGGTTGGGGCTTAGTACGATTTTTGCGCATCGATTATGTGCAAAGTTGGGATGCGCTTGGTAATACTAATAGTGGTGTACGTTTTGGTTTAAATCTGAATGCTTTATCGCCTAATGTAGCTCCGGCAAGGAGAGGAGAGTGGTAAGTTTTGCATGAGGATGCTTGTTTTTTTTAATTTTATTTTTTAGATTTAAGAAACCAAAAAATAAAAAACTATGAAAAAGGTTAATTTAATAGTGCGCATTTTATTTGGAGCTGCGTTTATGGCTTTTGGATTGAATTTCTTCTTCCACTATCTACCTATGCCGCCTATGCAAGGAGCTCCCTTGGATTTTATGACGGGTGTTTCTAAAGCCTCTTATTTTATGCCACTTTTGGGGGCAACACAAGCACTTTGCGGATTATTGATATTAATTGACAAATGGCAAGCTTTGGCTACAATCATGATTTTCCCTGTGGTACTTCATATTGTCTTATTTCATGTTTCTATAGAGCCAAAAGGATTGCCTATGGCTTTAATTTTCTTGGCTATGAATTTAATCTTAGCAAACGCTAATAAAGACAAGTATAAAGCCTTATTAAAAGCCTAAGTATTAGGTCTTAATGATATAAAAAGCACTGCACAAGCAGTGCTTTTTTTGTGTGTATAAGTATTTTTTGCCTTTTCGGTATGGAAATTTAAAGGAACGCGTTCCTTTTTGTAAATTGCGTAGGAATACAACCTTATGTCTTTATTTGCCGATAAAATTTCCATACAAGCTCTTGTAGCAAAGGAGCCCCTTGCGCTGCCTATCATTCGCGATACGGCGGTTAAGGCAGGTTTCCCTTCACCTGCATTAGATTATATGCAAGATGCCATCGATTTAAATCAGCTATTAATTAAACACCCCTCTAGTACTTTTTTAGTCACTATTGAAGGGGATAGTATGATTGATGCCTTTATTGCCAATCCTGCGCTCTTAATTATTGACCGCGCTTTGCAGGTGCGCAATGGCGATATTGTCTTGGCTGTAGTAAATGGAGATTTTACTGTAAAGCGCTATGTGCGCAAAGCGGATAAAGTTTTTTTAGTTCCAGAAAACAAACAAAATCCAAAGTATCAAGCAATGGAAATTGTAGATGGTATGGAGTTTAGCGTATGGGGTGTAGTGGCACATATTATTTCTTCTCCTCGAAAACGCTAAGTATGTTTGCCATAGTTGATTGTAATAATTTTTATGCTTCGTGTGAGCGCTTGTTTCAACCTCAATTGGAGCATCAACCTATTGTAGTATTAAGCAATAATGATGGTTGTGTAATCGCCCGTAGCAATGAGGCAAAAGCATTGGGTATTAAAATGGGTGCTCCTGCTTTTGAAATTCAAACATTATTAGAACAACATCAGGTAGCTGTTTTCTCTTCTAACTATGCTTTGTACGGCGATCTGTCGCATAGAGTGATGCAAGTATTAGGACGCTTTACACCAGCTATAGAAATTTATTCCATTGACGAGGCCTTTTTAGATGTAGCTCACTTTGCCTTTACTGATTTGTCAAACTATGGGAGCGCCATTCGTGCTGCTGTTTTGCAACAAGTAGGTATCCCTACTACTATTGGTATGGCCACTTCTAAAACCTTAGCTAAAGCAGCAAATCGCTATGCTAAAAAAGCGTGCAAAACAACAGGCGTATTTGTGATAGATAGTGAAGCAAAACGACAAGAAGTATTAGAAGCATTACCTGTTGAAGATGTATGGGGCATAGGCAGAAAATATCAAATATGGTTAGATGCACATAATATAAAAACAGCATGGCAATTGAGCAATTCCAACCTTGCATGGATTCAGAAAAAGATGGGTGTTGTAGGGTTGCGTTTGGTTAAAGAGTTACAAGGTATCGCTTGCTATGATTTAGAGGAGCAGCCTGCTGCTAAGCAAGGAATAATGACTTCTCGTTCTTTTGGCCATTTAATTAGCGAAAAGAAATTATTGCAAGAAGCAATAGCCACCCATGCTACACGTTGTGCAGAGAAATTAAGAAAACAAGATTCTTGCTGCGCTTTAATACAGGTATTTATACATACTAATGCATATCGAAAACAAGATGCACAATACCATGGTGTTTTATCGATTCCGATACCTACCGCAACAGATAGCACTAGCGAGTTAATTCAATTAGCGATGAGCGCTTTAGATCACATTTATAAACCTGGATTTTTATACAAAAAAGCGGGTGTTTATGTAAGCGAAATTGTACCGCGATCGCAAGTGCAACTTAGTTTATTTTCAAGTAAAGACAGAGGAAAGGAAAAGCAATTGCACGATGCTATGGACAAAATTAATACGCTGATGGGCCGCGATAAAGTACGCTATGCGGCAGCAGGTATTTCGAGGAAATGGAAATTACGACAAGAAAAAAAATCACCTTGCTATACAACGAATGTAAATGAGTTGTTGCGCATAAAAAATTAATCAACTGCATGTGTTTTACTTTAGCAACGCCTAATAAAGAACGAATTAAGAAAATAGTTGGCGAACACGTCTCTATAGATGATTATACTCAAAGTAGAAAAGTAAGTGGTTTTGAGCATCCTAATCTACCTGTTATGTTGTGCGAGAAACCATCGCATGTACAAGCTATCAGATGGGGTTTGGTGCCTTCTTGGGCTACTAATGAACAAGCCGCTAAAGACATTGCCACCAAAACATTAAATGCTAAAGCTGAAACGCTTTTTCAATTGCCTTCTTTTAAATTTAGTGCGCAGCATCACCGTTGTTTAATTTTTGTAGATGGTTTTTATGAATGGCAACATCAAGGAAAATTAAAAGTGCCTTACTATATTCAATCTACTCAAGATGCACCTTTAGTAATGGGTGGGGTATATAGTTATTGGAAGGGTATGAATGGAGCGGCTATGTTATT